>JBFHQD010000167.1:0-7100 GCA_041592395.1 Bacteroidales bacterium
ATATATTCGTATTTCGATTGCAAAAGGTCGGATTGGGCAGCACTCAAGTTGTTTTTACTTTGATTGTATTCGACGGTATTCACCAGACCTTCGTTAAATTCCTCTTCGGTATATCGGAACGCTTCTTTCATAGAATTAACTGCCTTTTCGCTTGAAATATATCGGTTTAAAGAAGCAAGGGCGTTTGTATAGGCTAATTCGATATCGGCACGCAAAGCATTTTTGGCGCTTTGTAAGCGGTATTCATAATCGCTAATCTGCAATTTCGAATTCGAAATATTGTTTTTCACCTGAAACCGGTTGAATATTGGAATATTTAGTGTTAGACCCATTCCGTAGCGTTTGTTATTGGCTAATTGATCGGAAAATTTTATGGATGCACCGCTAAAATCGGTATACTGATTATTGAAAAGATTATAATAATCGGCAGCAAAACTTAAACTTGGGTATTTAAAGCCGTGTGCAATTTCCAGCTGTTTATTTGCACTTTCTACTCGTAATACGGCGGCCTTAATTTCTGGGCGCGTCTGCAAAGCTTTTGTATAGAGGTCGAATAAATTTAGTTCCGGCAGCTTTGCATTTATGGCCGGTAATTCGGGTTTTTCAATTTTAAAACTCTCTTCGATAGGTAATTCTAAAAACTGGTATAAAGCGAGGTAAGCCAGTTGTGTTCTGATTTTGTCGTTAACTAGTTTTAATTCCTCACGAGCAAGTTGTGCCTCAATTTCGAATAAAGCACCGCGAGCAAGGCTTTCGGCATCAACCAATTGCTGAGTGCGGTGAATTTGTTGTTGCGTAATATCAATTTGAGCCTGAGAAACAAGTTCTAATTCTTCGGCAAACAGAATTTCTAAATAGGCGGCTGCCACATTCAGTATCACATCGTCCTTGGCCTTATTTAAATCCTCAATGGTAGCCTGCAAATCTAGCGTACGCTGTTTAACGGTATTTTGTAGTGTAAATCCATTCCATAGTGTGATATTGGTGGTAAGAGACGCATTGTACTGAGCGGAATTTACATTTGAATAGGTATTGTCGTAATTTAAAGAACGGCCGTAATTTAAGTTATTCGACAGTCCTGCATTCAAATTGGGCAGTCTGTTCGATTTGGCCTGATCGATTTGATTTTGACCGTAAATAGTATTCAAATGCTGTTGTTTAATTTGAATATTATTTTGAAGAGCATAGTCGATGCATTGTTGCAAAGACCAAGTGGTTTGTGCTTGAGATGTATATCCTGAGATTAGGAATATTATTCCTAAAAATAGGGCGGTTAAATTCTTCATTTTATCTGTTTTTATTGGATAAACTTAGAGCGTATTTATCTATATACTCTTTTCTATTACAATTTATTTGGATTGATTTTTTCACCTTTTACTTTATCATCCATTTTCAGTCCTTCGGTAATTTCAATGTTTATTCCATCGGATAAACCTGTTTTAACGAAACGTTTTTCGAAAGATTGCTCGGGTTCGGTGAGCAGGATTTCTACATAGGAAGAATCCTTTTCAAATTTTAGCATGCCTTCAGGAATAACCATAACGCTGTCTCTTCTTTCTAAAACAATGCTTGCATTAGCACTATAACCGGCTCGGATAAACTGACCTTCTTTTAGCTGCACATTGGCCTTAATCTCGAATTGAATAGCTCCGTTTTCTTCAACGCCTTTAGGAGAAATGTATTCTAAAACGGCGTCAAACTTTTGTTTTTCAATGGCTCCAATTTCGAGTTCTATGGGCATGCCTTCTTTAATTTTCCCGACTTCGGTTTCGTCTATTTTACCTTCAAAAACAATGTCTTTCATATCAGCCACAGAAGCGATTGTCGTTCCGTCATTAAAAGTATTCGCTTGAATTACGGAGTTTCCTTCTTTTACGGGTACAGCGAGTACCATTCCGTCGATAGTGGAACGAACCAGCGTATTCGTTGCATTTTCGGTGTTTTTAGTGACTCCGTTTTTAATTAATTCCAAGTTATTTTCTGCTGCAGATAATTCTTCTTTTGCGGAATCATAAGCCACTTTGGCATTTTTATATTCTACATAAGACACCACTTTTTTATCGTAAAGTTTAGATTGACGGTCGTAATCTATTTTGGTGTCTTCGAAGTTTATTTTAGCTCGGTTAAGTCGTGTTTCGGCAGAATTAAGCGTAACCATATCCGGAATAATCTTAATACGGGCAAGCACTTGGCCTTTTGTAATGCGGTCGCCGGCCTCTATAAATAACTCATCAATGATTCCTGAAACCTGCGGTTTAATCTGAATTTCGTAACGTGGGACTACCGAACCTGTAGCAACGGTTTTTAGGATGACATTGCTTACAAACGGATTTTTAGTTTCGTACGCTTCCGTTTTCTTTTTCGATTTGTTGTAGAGGAAAAACATAGTTCCTAAAAAAGCCCCAACAAGGACTACTATTCCTAAAATTCTAAATATCTTTTTCATTTTCTACTTTTTTATTCCTATTTCTTAGGTGTTGTCTATTTCTATTTATTACTCTTTTTGTTGTTTTTTCGTTTATTCATCGCGTATGGCGTCGATGGGTTTAATACTTACAGCTCTTTTTGCGGGGATTAAGCCGGCTATAATTCCGGCGATTACCAAAACGCTCAAGGCGGCTATGGCCATAGAAAAACTAACTTCCGGGTTACGGAAAAAGATAGCATCAGGATCGGGGTTTGACATTAAGATCATATTTAATAGTTCGAGCAAACCGACGCCTAAAGCCAACCCGATATATCCGGCCAAAACGGTAAGGACTACACTTTCGGCTACGATATGCAAAATTATTTTTCTGGGTGTTGCTCCAATAGCGCGCTGGATTCCTATTTCATGGGTGCGTTCTTTAATAATGACTAACATAATGTTGCTCACGCCAATAACGCCAGCTAGGAGCGTTCCGATTCCTACAATCCAAGTTAGAATTTGGATGCCGGTAAAAAGCCCCATATATTTTACCCATTCTAATTCAATATTAAAAGAACCGAGTGCTTGACGGTCGTCAGGAGCGATATGATGGCGGTCTTTAAGCAATTCTTTTAATCTTGCTTCTACTTTACTAACCGGAACACCGGGATCGGAGGTAACGGAAAAGAAATGAACATCATCGCCAAGGTTATAGGTTCTTTGCATGGTGGTAAATGGCATAATAATCGTTTCGCTTTTTCGTCCACTACCTATGCCAACACGAGTTTCAGGATGAATAACACCAACTACTTGAAAAAACACGCCGTTTAGTTTCAGGTATTCTCCAATCGGATCTTCATCTTTATCAAACATCACCTCTACAACTCTTTCTGCTATCAGGCATACTTTACGGTTTTGTTGAATATCGATATCATTAATAAGTCGTCCTTTTATGGGTGTCCATGGATCGATTTTAAAAAATTCGGGATAGTCACCATAAATATTAAAAGCGCCTGTTTTTTTACCACGAATGGTATTGTCGCCGCTCCGGTAATTGGTTCCGAATAAGCGAGGAGATAAATATTCGACATCACTAATATTTCGGCGAATATATTCGATGTCTTTGTTGTTGTACAACCAGTTTCTACCTCTTTGAAAACCTTTGTAGGGTTTACTTGTAGGTTCTGTCCAGAAAAAAGCAGAATTAGAGGCAAAGGCACTGATGCCACTCATAACGCCATTTTCTAATGCTTTTCCGGCTCCCGACATAACGATCAGCATAAATATTCCCCAAAAAACGCCGAAAGCGGTCATAAAGCTGCGCATACGGTTTTTCTTCAGTGCGCTTACTATTTCTTTCCAAAGGTCTAAATCGAACATTTTTATTATTTATTTAAGCGGCATCGTTTGCCTTTTATTTATTAAACGGTTTGAAGTGTTCTTCAGCTTTTCCATTTTATTCATCGCGTAAAGCTTCTATAGGTTTTATGCTGGCTGCTCTTTTTGCCGGAATATATCCCGCAATAGCACCGGCAACAATCAATAGTGTAGTTGCTGCTATGGCAACATTTAAATCAACTGTAGGGTTTCGGAAAAGTGTTTCGCCATTTCCTCCATTTGTTGCAGCGGAAAGTTCGTATTGCTTTTCTACTATAAAGTTGAGTCCTTCCATTAAACTGGTTCCCAAAACCAATCCAATATAGCCGGCAATAGTGGTTATTAATATAGATTCGAATAAAACCAAGCCAATAACGGAAGAAGGGCTTGCTCCCAAGGCCTTACGAATACCTATTTCTTTTGTCCTTTCTTGAACGGTTATCAGCATGATATTACTCACTCCGACAACACCGGCAATTAAAGTTCCGATACCGATAATCCAGATGAAAATCTTGATGGCTTGAAAAATTTTCATGGTTTCCAATACATCTTCTAATTTATTGTAGGAGCCTAATGCCGAGCGATCGGTAGCGTCGAATTTGTGATCGCGTGCTAAAAGTTCGCGAATTTCGGTTTCAATGGCTTGACTTTCTTCTATAGTCTTGGCATTTATCGTAAGTGCCAAATTGTGTAAGCGGTTAGCTCCGTTAAATACTTTTTGTCCTGTTGTTACCGGAATATAGGCGTCACGATGGCGTGTTCCTCCACTTTCTTTACAAATTCCAACTACCTTAAAAGGAATATTGTTTATTCTAACATATTCGCCAATAGCTTCTTTATCTTTGAAAAGGGCATCGTAAATATCTTTTCCCAAAACAACTGATTTTCGAGTTTCGTTAATATCAATTTGGTTTATAAACCTTCCTTTTGTTATGACAAGTGATTCGACATTGATCAGTTCGGGATGACAAGTAACTACGGTATAATTGCCGTATTCGCTTCCGTAAGAAAAAACATTTTCATTGATATTGTATCTGCCTGAAGTATATTCTATTTCCGGCAGGCTTTTGATTTTTTCGTAATCGTTATTTTCGAGTCTTATTTGGCGTCCTTCTTTCATTCCCTGATAAGGAATACTGGTTTGTCCGCTCCAAAAGTACATGGCGTTTACTGCATTTCGCATAAAATTCTCCGAAACGCCATTGCTCAGTCCGTTACCGGAACCCAACAAAATCATTAGCATAAAAATCCCCCATGCCACACTGAAACCAGTGAGAAAGGTTCTCATTTTATTCTTTTTGATGGTGGCTAAAATTTCTTGCCATTTATCGATATCAAACATATTTTATGTTTTAGGTCTTTGTTGAATATCAAACTATCTACTTCTAACAATCCTTAACTTAAACAAGCTGAGGTTCTTTAGTGGTTTTAATTTCCTTCGCATACTGATGTTGCCAATTTTTTAAGTCGCCATTTTTAATTGTTTCAGCAATAATTCCATCGTTTAATCGAATTATTTTGTCCGACATGGCCGCAATATCGTGCTCATGAGTGACCAAAATGATTGTAATTCCTTCGGCATTAATTTCTTTCAGAATCTCCATTACTTCGTAAGAATTGGTGGTGTCAAGCGCTCCGGTTGGTTCGTCGGCAAATATTATCTTGGGTTGTGAAATTAAGGAACGAGCAATGGCCACACGTTGTTTTTGTCCTCCAGACATTTCGTTTGGCATATGGTCGGCCCATTCTAAAAGTCCCATTTTGTCGAGATACTCAAGAGCGAGTTTATTGCGTTTTTTTCGATTTACGCCTTGATAGTACAAAGGAAGCGCTACATTTTCCATCGCATTTTTAAATGAAATAAGATTGAACGATTGAAAAACAAAACCAACGAGTTCGTTTCTTAGTTTGGCCGCTTTTTTTTCAGACATATCTTTTACCAGAGTGCCGTTTAAATGATAAGAACCCTGATCGTAATTGTCTAAAATGCCCAGGATGTTTAACAAAGTCGATTTACCGGAACCCGACGAACCCATAATGGAAACAAATTCACCTTCTTGAATTTCCAGATCTATTCCTTTGAGCACGTGCAGCGAATTGCTACCCGTTATATAGGATTTGTGAAGATTATTTATTCTGATCATAGTTGCTTATTGTTTTCTTTTGATTGAATCGTGATTTATTTTTTTGATCGCATTTTTGTCGTTTATTTAGTTCTTCTCGCCTCTTTATTCCATTTGATTTTTTTGGAGGCTAAATTAAGCCGAGGTTTAGTGACGCTACAACTTCTTTTTCACGACAAATACCCGCCAAATCGCTTTCTTTTTTTTGTCAATAGTTTATTTGTTACTTGTATAATACCTTTAAAGCATTTGGATAGTAGACAAGAAAGTACGCGGTTCGTTACACGTATATTTGTGAGAAAAAACAATGATCAGTTGAAATAAAAGGCTGCATTAAATTCTAAAAGTCTTGATAATTGCTGGTTGCAGAATGCAAATTTTTTTAATGAGGAAGCCTGTGTTTAGAAAAAGATTTTAATTTTTAACATCAAAATAACAATTTATACACACTCCAAATGTGTAGAAATAAGAGGCTTTCATCATTCGATTGCTTTTTTTGATAGCAAAAAATGAGAGGAAAAAATGAATTGTCTCTTAATATCTATTTAATGATAGCAAAATGGATTATTAAGCGTAAAGGTATGCTGACGCCTGCTGATTTAAAAATTAGTCGCGTATTATAAAAAAGAATTCCACACCGTATAAATAATAGATACCGTGTGGAATAAAGATTTGAAATGAGGAGTTGTCAGTTTATTTTTTTGGAATAAATTGAGCTGCAAAACGTGTTTGTTTTTCGACTGCGGCAGAACTAAATGGATCGGCATGGTATTCATTATTCAAATACATTTCCGTTTGATCCATATAGAAATCGGAAGCCGGAATTCCGGATTCTCCTGTGGGAATGATCGTCAAAGATTCGTCCCAACTGTTTGGAAGAAAAATATGGCGATGCGAAGATCCATGGTTTGCCGTAAAGGGCTCTTCGAATGAATAAGAATAAGGACTTACCGTGTGAAAACTTCCTCCTATGGGATAAGGTCCACGATTGAGATTAAAGATTTTATCCAAAATAGCGACGCCACCAATTTGATGTTCGAAACTCACTTTATGAACACTACCCCAAGTCCATTTATCCATGTTTGCTCCCAGTTCCGTATTCAACTGACTTAGAGTTTCTTTGAAACTTTTTCTTACCTGATCGCCAAAACTTTCTTTTATGTCCGGAGTTGAAATATCGTCGCACCAAAGCG
>JBFHQD010000168.1:0-7024 GCA_041592395.1 Bacteroidales bacterium
ATCAAGCGGCTTTGTCGAAAAATGAATTTATAAAATACAGCCACTCCTTTTAGCGTCTAATAAGCGCTTGAAAAAGAGCACTTTTAACAGACTAGCTTATTGATTATCAACTTTCTAAACTTCTTTGAATATAGGTTGAATAATCTTTCAATTTTACATCGTACTCTTCGTCGAATAAATGCGATGATATGATAAAATCGGCAGTTGATCGATTAGATGCCGTAACTACATTATACAAAACTGTTAAGCGAAGTAGCGCTTTTACATCAACATCGTGAGGTTGTGCCGACATGGGATCCCAGAAAAATACCATTACATCGATTTTTCCTTCAGCAATCATAGCACCCAATTGCTGATCGCCACCCAACGGACCGGATTTCATTTTCTTAACCAATAAAGGATGTCCTAAGGTATCCCGATTCAATTCTTCTTCGACCAATTTTCCTGTAGTTCCAGTGCACGTAATTAAGTGATTACGAAGCTTTTTCCGATTAAAACGAACCCATTCGATTAAATCTTTTTTTCTATTATCGTGAGCAACAAGTGCTATACTTTTTTCTTTCTTCATCTTATTTTATAATTCTTAAATCTAAATCTTGATTTTCCCAAACCAATTTTATAATTAGTTTTTTGTTTTCTTTATCCCAGCTGTAATCCCCGGCTTTTTTCTTTTTTAGTTTGAGTAAATGACCGTTTACAATGACTTGTTTCGGTTTTTTTAGGAACTGATGAATCGCAATTGATAAATCGCGTCTTTCACTTTTTCCTTTATACTCGCCCTTATCTGTTTCAACAACAAAATGAAGCAGATTTTCGGCATTGCTTGCAGCAAAATTAATGTATTGATATTCTTCCTCTTCAATAGCATCAAAAAGTGCTCCGTCGTCTTCATAAAGCGTAGCATGAGATTCGCCATAATTTTTAGGATAATAATGAATTTCGAGTGCACTAGGATAATCGTCGGTGCTATAAAAATCAGGAACCATTGGTAAAATCGAACCTGCTTTTACAAAAACCGGAATATTTTCCTTTTTCACGGCTACAGGGATTTCAGAACCACCGTATATTTTTGTATCCGTATAAAAATCGTACCACAATCCTTCTGGAAACATAATGTTCTTAGTAGTTACTTGCGGATGAATTACCGGAGCTACCAAAAAGACATCGCCAAACATATAAGCGTCAGAATAATTTAGAAATTCTTCATTATCAGGCTCTAAATAAAACAAAGGTTTTACAATTGGGGTGCCATTTGTTGTATTCTCAAAAGCTAAATTATAAATATATGGCATCAAGCGATAGCGTAATTTTATTGCTTGGCGCACCAAAGTTTGTGTTTCTTCGCTAAAGAAAATGGGTTCTGAAGGAATTCCCGAGCCATGGGGACGAAAAATGGGATTAAACACGCCAAATTGCAACCAACGTCGGTACAATTCTTCGTCTTTTTCACCCAAAGCAAAACCACCTAAATCCGAAGAAATATAACCCAATCCGCTAATACTCATATTTAACATCAAGGGCAATTGCGCTTGAAATCCGCTCCAGGAGCGAGATACATCACCCGACCAAGGGAAAATAGAATATTTTTGAGATCCTGCCGCTCCTGCCCTATTTAAATGAAATAATCGGCGGTTTGGATAATGCTCGCGGTATTTATCAAAGAGCATCTTTTCCCATTCGTTGCCGTAAATATTATGCACTTCATCGGCAGTTCCATTAATATGAATCATATCCGACGGATGCGTTTCCGGTTCTCCTAAATCGCCCCACCATCCGGCAACGCCAATCTTGATTTGTTTATCGTATTGTTCCCAAAACCAATCTTTTGTTTCTTGTTTAAAAATATCCATCAATGCTCCGGGACCAAAATAAAAATCTTTCATAATATAGGTTTTCCCTTGCGCATTTTTGGCAAATAAATTATTGGTATCGCCATAAGTAAACCAATAGGCCGTATCAATAACCATAGGCTCTGTAATCAATATAGTCTTAACGCCTTTTTGTTTAAAATCGGCAATCATTTTTTCCGGTTCCGGCCAATTTTTCTTATACCATTTTAAATTTCCCAGTCCGCCTTTAATGCTATCGCCAAACCAATAAAAATCGATGATAACAGCATCCAAAGGAAAATCTTTTGCTTGCATCTCATCCACTATCCCTTCGAGCTCAGCTTGTGTACGATAGGCCATCCGCGATTGCAAATTACCTAATGCCCATCGGGGAGGCAATGGTTGATGACCCGTTAGATCGACATAATTCTGATTGATTTCTTCAAAATTCTCACCTGTAACGATATAATAATTCATCGGGCCTCCTATAGCACCAAATTCCAAAATATCCTCCTCGGTAAACCCAATATCGAAATAGCCTTTTTGTGGATTATCGAATAAGACCATATATTTATTGGAGGACAAAATCAGCGGAAGCGTATAGTTTAAATTCTGCGCTCCTTTTCCATAATTATAATCCGGACGATTGTAAAGATCTAAACGATAACCTCGCCTATCCATAGGCACAGCACGTTCGCCCGTTCCATAAATATGCTCTCCCTTATCCAGTTGAAAGCGAATGCCATTATTATCTGATCGTTCGAAGAAACCCATTTCTTCGGTAAACAGAAAATTAGAATTTTGCTGATAAGTCACTTGAAAAGGGGATTTTTGAATGCTAAGATGAATATCGCCGGCAAGAAAAGTAATTTCGCCACAAACATCAACTATTGTCGTTTCCACCTGCTCAGGCTCCATAACCACTGCTTTCGAATTATAAGTATACGGCTCATTATCAGGCAAATATTCAACATGCAAGACATCTTCTTTAAAAGGTGTAAATAAATAGCTTCCATGATCAGTATAGACCTGAAGCACGCCATTTTTGGTAGTATGCGAAATGTATTCTCGTTTCGTAAATTTATATTCGGCTTGATCTTTAACAGGCGCTTGATAGCCATTGACGGGAATTAAAAGATCGGTTTCCGCTTCGGTTTTACCCACCTTATTGCCCTTTTCGTCTCTAAAAACAAAGGCAAGTTGATAAACTTCTGTTCCTTCCGGAAAATTGTAAAATGCATCGGGCACGAATTCAAATTGGTATTTATCGCCACCCAAAGCAGTCATTTTAACGCGAGAATCTGCTTTTCCCCAATCACCAACCACAAATTTCCAATCTTTATCATCGCGACTGGTTGAAGTAATTGCGCCCGTATGAAAATACAAATCTTCGTTCAATCCAAACAGCGCTTTATTTCCCTTTCCGGCATCATAAACAAAAACGAGCTTATCCGAAGTTAATGGTTTGCTTATGTTAAGCGTTATTTGCGAACGGGCAATATTGGCAATAAAAAAGAAGGCGGCAATAAAAAGCATTCTCAAAACACGTGAATGCTTCCCAAATATAAAACTCATATTAAATTATTTAGTAAGGTTAATCAACAAAAATAGCTAAAAATTGAAGTTCTCACGAAAATTAAGCCAAGAATTAAAACAAAATTAACAGCGCTTGTCATTAAGATGCAGAACTGAAAATGATCTACTTTTGCAAAATGGACATTGTATTTTTAATTCTTATCGGTATCATTGGTGGTATGGTTGCAGGTTTGCTCGGCTTGGGTGGCGGAATTTTTTATGTTCTCATTTTTCCGTATTTAATTGAAGCTCGCGGATTGCCGCACGACTTCAATGCACAACTTGTTATTGCCAATAGTTTATTTGGGGTAATGGTTGCTTCGGGCAGGTCTGTTTTTGGATATCAACAAAAAGGTATGTTTCCGATTAAAGAAATTATAGCTATTGGAACAGCATCGGCAATAGCAGGTTATTTAAGCATCCATTTTATCGTTCTCCAAGCTTGGTTTTCTAAAACCATTTTCAATATTTTCATCATTATTCTTATGCTTTATATTTTACTTAAAATGTATCTGGAGCTTAAAATAGAAAAAAAAGAAGATGGACAAATAACGGTTTATCAAGGTATTGCAAGTGGAGGAATTGCCGGATTTGTATCTGCTTTAAGCGGGCTAGGTGGAGGAATTATCATTATTCCTATTCTTTCGATGCGCTATAAGTTTTCGCTGGCTAAAGCCAAAGCTATATCTCTGGCTATGATCTTTATAAGTTCATTAACGATTACGCTAAATAATTTATTTACACAGCCTCCGCAGGCCATAACATCCGTTAAAACAATAGGTTATATCATTCCATCGCTAATAATACCAATTTCTTTGGGCGTATTAATAGGAAGTCCTTTTGGCGTTAAGTGGAGCACTAAGTTAAAGCGCAAAGTCCTCGATTTATTATTTATGGCTTTTGTGCTGATTGTGCTGCTAGAAAAAAGTTATGATCTGTTAGGAATTATTCTTTAGATTGATTTTTAATGATACTTTTTTCCATTTTACGCATAAAACGATTGCTATCTCTCGATTTTATTTCTTCGAACATTACACGGTAAATTTCAAGAACTTTGGCAGCGGATTTAATCCAGGCAAAAGTATCTATACGCTTTTTACCTTTTTTAACTAAACTTGCCGCAAATTTAGGATCATCCAAAATTTTTGAAATTCCTCCAGCAATTTCCTCCGGTTTTTCGGGATCGACAAGAAGAGCCGCATTTTTTGAAATTTCGGGCATAGAACTAACATTTGAGGTGATAACAGGAACACCGGAAGCCATGGCTTCTAAAAGCGGAATACCAAAGGATTCACGCAAACTGGCATAGATAAACAAGCTGCTGTTGGCATAAAGCAGTGGGATTTCATTATTTTTAACGTAGCCAATAAACCGAATGTCTTGCTCCGTTTCTTTTGAAGATGTACCACTTAGTAGCTTAAACGTATCGCTTGGTGGTTCATCAGCTAAAATAAAGGGCAAAGGATTTGGGGTATTCTTATGATAGATTTCATAGGCTTTTAATACATTGGGCAGATTCTTTTTCTGACTTGAATTTCCCAATGCAAAAATATATTCGTTGGGCAGATTAAACTTTTCTTTTACTTCGGGATATTTTGATTGATCAATATTTAAAAAACTGTCTGACATCGCGTTGTAAATCACAAATAGTTTATGATTCAAAAGCGGATATCTTTTTAATATAATGTCTCTTTCCGAATTTGAAACGGTAATAATTCGCTTTGCTTTTTTTAATATCGAAGGGACAACAAAACGCCTATAAAAATTTCCGACTAATTGATAGAGAGTAGATTGATAAGAAACAAACTGAAAATTCTCAAGATAAATGATATCGTGTAATGTCAATACAAGGGGAATTTTCAACCAAAGCGGTGCCGTATTACTTGTACAATGGAGGATATCAATTTTATAGCGAATCACTTCGCGCGGCAAAATAAACTGTTCCCAAATATGATATGGAGCTTTTTTTGTACGAACCAAATGAAAATGCATACTGGGTGTATACCAGTCATCATCATCACCATCTTTTACAAAAATATAGTACTCATTAGAAGGGTCAATTATTTGGAGGTTTTTGATAAGTTCAATGGCAACTATATCCATCCCATGTTTTTCGCGCCTAAATAAGCGTTGCCCTTCTATTCCTATCCTCATATTTTCTTTTTAAATGTAAATATAGTTCGAATTTGTGAATCACCAAAAATAAAACTCAAGGCGCCAGTCTTTTTATGTTCCAATTTGTTACCTCTTTAAGATAAAGAAAACGATCGTGTAATCGGTTTGCTCTACCTTGCCAAAACTCGAACTTATTGGGAATAAGTCGAAAACCACCCCAAAAATCAGGACGTGCAATTCGATTTTCGCCGGCTGACTTTAAAAAAGCCGCATGCTTTTGCTCCAAATTTTCTCTATCCTTAATTTCTTGGCTCTGGGCAGATATCCAAGCGCCGGCCTGACTTCCCTTTGGGCGAGAATCGAAATACGCATCGGATAATTTTTCCTCCACTTTTTCAATCGTGCCCCAAACACGCACTTGCCGTTCCAATTCCGGCCAATAAAAAAGCATGCTGGCCTTGTTGTTCTGATTTATTTCAATTCCTTTTTTACTGTTGTAATTGGTAAAAAATACAAATCCATTCTCGTGATAATCCCGCAAATACACAATCCTACTCGAAGGAAAACCCTCTTGATCTATACTTGAAAATGTCATAGCAACATTATCATTTCCAATGCATTGAATATATTCATCCAGCCAATCCGAAAATTGCAATTGGGGATCAGCATTCAAATCTTCAAAATTTAAAAAACCCTTTTCAAAATCAGTATGCAATAGCGACATAAAAATGTGTAATTTTAACCTTAAATAATTATGCAAAATACGATTTTCTATGCAACTTCCAAGACTAATAAAGAAAAAGGAATGTTTAAAATTTACTTGGTTTGCTTATCTTTTAATTGCACTCGTCCTCGTCTCGTCATTCTTTTTGATTAGAACCAAAATTTATCCCATGCTAGCACCCAGCAATCCCATCGAAACCAAAATTATGGTTATCGAAGGATGGATGAATGATTTTGCAATTGAAGAAGCTTATTCCTTATTTCAATCCGGCAATTACGATCTTTTAATAACGACAGGAGGGCCTTTAGACAATGGTTATTTGGCAACACATTATGTAACTGCCGCTGATGTTGGCAAAGCCACATTGATAGAATTGGGCATGGATAGCACCAAGATACTTTCCGTTCCACGAAAATTTACCCTACAGAACAGAACCTATCAATCGGCATTGGCGCTCAAAATCTGGAAGGAAGAACACAACGAAGATATTCGCGCATTTAATTTGGTGTCTTTAGGTGCTCATAGCAAAAGAAGCTGGTATTTGTTTAAAAAGGCAATGCCCGAAACAGAAATAGGGATAATCGCCATTCAAGATCACCGTTACGATTCAAAAAAATGGTGGAATAGCAGCCTCGGATCAAGAACAGTAATTTCAGAAGCCATAGGATATTTTTATGTGTTCTTTTTTATGTAGCTAGCTGTATTTTGGCTATTTTAGTCCAATATTTCATAGCAAAATAGAATAATGAATGAATTCAACAATTAGCGCAAGTGAAAAATA
>JBFHQD010000169.1:0-6881 GCA_041592395.1 Bacteroidales bacterium
CATAGCGAATAACACCTCATTTTAATTCATAAATAGTTGGTGCGTTTTGGCGTTTTTGTGTTTTGGTGGCGAATAAAAGCTAAGCCACAAAATCACTAAATCACTAAATTCCACCAAGACTTATAATCTTTATAAAAAACAAGCGGAGTTTTCATGCCTATTTTTAAGTAATTGTTTTTTTCTCATCTTTGTTACTATAAACACCAAGCTATATGTCGACAAAATTCCAAACCATTGTATTTGCCCTTATAACAACTACACTGATTTCCTGCAATCAAAAACCCCAAGAATTAACGAATTACGTCAATCCATTTATTGGAACCGGCGGTCACGGCCATACCTATCCAGGCGCAACGCTTCCATTTGGAATGGTGCAACTGAGTCCGGATACACGCATTAACGATTGGGATGGATGTTCGGGTTATCACTATTCCGATTCCACCATTCTTGGCTTTAGTCATACCCATTTAAGTGGCACAGGAGTTGGTGATTATGGCGATATTCGTTTTATGCCAACTACAGGCATTCTGCGAACAAATCCCGGTAATTCTTCTCGAACAGACGCAGGCTATCGCTCGGCATTCTCGCATCAAAACGAAATTGCATCGCCCGGATTTTATAAAGTACATCTCGACGAATATGCAATAGACGTGGAACTTACTACAACCGAACGTGTTGGTTTTCATAAATATAATTTTCCAGAAAGTGATTCAGCTCATATCCTTATCGATTTAACCGAATCGGTAGTTTCGGAAAAGATTTTAGATTTAGAAATCAATATCGAAAACGATTCAACAATAAGCGGTAAAAGGCAAAGCAGTGGCTGGGCAGCGGATCAACATATTTATTTTGTCGCCAAGTTTTCCAAACCTTTTCTATCCCTTGGTATTGCAGAAAATGGAGTTTTAAAACCCGAACTAAAAAATGCAAAAGGTCACGATTTAAAAGCCTGGGTAGATTACAAAACTACTGAAAATGAAGTTATTTTGGTAAAAATAGGGTTATCGGCTGTGAGCATAGAAGGAGCACGTAAGAATTTAGAAAATGAAGTTTCGGATTGGGATTTTGAAAATATTAAAAATACGGCGAAAGAAAAATGGAATAAAGAATTGAACAAAATCAAAGTAGAAGGTTCAAACGAAAGCGACAAAACCATTTTTTACACTGCACTTTATCACAGTCTTTTAGCGCCCAATCTTTTTTCAGATGTGGATGGAAAATACCGTGGCCACGATCAGCATATTCATCAAGCTGATCATCCGGTTTATACCGTTTTTTCGCTGTGGGACACTTTTAGAGCTGAGCATCCACTTTTAAGCATCATTGATCAAAAGCGTACCAACGATATGATTAAAAGCATGTTGCTGATGTATGAACACGGCGGACTTCTCCCCGTATGGGAGCTGGCGGCCAACGAAACCAATTGCATGATTGGTTATCATGCGGTTCCTATAATAACTGACGCTATTCTAAAAAATATCGGCGATTTTGATCAGCAACAAGCTTTTCTTGCTATGCAAAAAAGTGCGGAAACCGATTTATTTGGTTTGAGAAATTACAAAAAAGGGGGTTATGTTAAAGCCGATGAAGAAAGCGAATCGGTTTCCAGAACATTGGAATACGCTTACGACGATTGGTGTATCGCTCAAACAGCGAAGCACTTAAACGATTCAGCAAAGGAAATTTATTTTAACAAAAGAGCACAGAACTATCAGAATGTACTCGATCCTTCCGTGGGTTTTATGCGCGCCCGAATCAATGGCGGCTGGCAGCAGCCCTTTTCTCCAACGGAGGTCAATTTTCATTTTACAGAAGCCAATTCCTGGCAATACAGTTTATTTGTTCCGCAAGATATTAATCGCTTGATAGAATTTTTAGGCGGGGATAAAGGATTTGATCAAAAATTAGATGAATTGTTTAGCACCAATGAAGAACTTTCGGGTCGCCAACAGTCGGACATTACCGGTTTAATTGGACAATACGCACACGGCAACGAACCCAGTCATCATATGGCTTATTTGTATAATTATATCGGAAAGCCTTATAAAACACAGGAAATTATTCATCAAATTAAAACAACATTGTATTCCGACAAGCCCGATGGATTAAGCGGTAACGAGGACTGTGGACAAATGTCGGCTTGGTATGTGATGAGCGCCTTGGGATTTTATCCGGTTACTCCTGCATCAAACATGTATGTGTTCGGAACCCCAACTTTCGACAAGGCCCGTATTACGTTAGAAAACGGAAAAACATTCATTATCAATGCCAAAGGCGCTTCAAATGGAAACTATTTTGTTCAACAGGCCAATTATAACGACAATCCTTATCCAAAATCTTATTTCTCGCATAGCGATTTAGTCGGAGGAGGAATATTGAATCTTGAAATGGCCAATACGCCCAATCCGGAATGGGGAGCTGCACTTAAAGATAGGCCAGAACAAATGATAGAAGAAAATCGCATTTGTCCTACACCGAGCATAAGTGCTGAAACTTTAACTTTTCGCGATAGCTTAAAAATTGAAATGAACGATTTGCTTAAGGAAGCCGAAATCTATTTTACATTAGATGAGTCAGAGCCTACCCTAACATCAACAAAATACAACTCCCCTTTTTACATTAAAAAATCGAGTCAATTTAGAGCAATCGCTTATCATCCCAATTTTGGATATAGCCAAAGTATTGAGGCCTCCTTTTATAAAGTGGAAGGAAGCACAAGTATTTCGCTTACAAATCCTTACAGTAAACTTTATGCAGCCGGCGGCGATTTAGCGCTTATCGATCATGTAAGAGGAAATGCGAATTTTAAAACGGGAACTTGGCAAGGCTATTATGGTGTAGATTTGGAAGCCGTACTCGATTTAGGAAAAAGTACATCTGTTTCTTCCCTTGAATTGGGCTGTATTCAAGACACTTATTCTTGGATTTTTATGCCCGAAAAAGTAAGTTTCTATACTTCGTCGGATGGTAATAAATGGGATTTAGCCGGAATAATTCCCAATACCGTAGATGAAAAATACGAAGGCGGAATCATTAAAAAATTCAATCTGAATATAGTTCCAAAGCGTAAAGCCCGTTTTATAAAAGTCGTTGCAAAAAACAGAGGCTTATGCCCTGATTGGCATGTGGGCGCGGGAAATAAAAGTTGGATTTTTGCCGATGAAATTGTGGTGAACTAAGTCTTTCGCTAAACTTGAAGAAACAAGAAATGTCTTTCCGGTATTTTTCATTAGTATCTTTTTGTTTCTTTTGTATAAAAATATAAACCACGAAGACGCTAAGCCACGAAGATATCATCCCTATTGCCTTTCCTTTGTGTTTCTGTGACTCTGTGGTGAAAAAAACAAACCACAAAGACAAGATAGCCATTAGAAAAAAAACAAACCTATTGGATATAATATATCAACATCTTTTAAACAATTGAAAATCGAATCTAATTTTCTCTACCTTTGCTGAAAATGGTAAAGTTTTGATTTTATTGAAACTTTAAAAGGGAATCAGGTGAGAATCCTGAACAGTTCCCGCTGCTGTAATGCCTGATCCGTCAGACTTCGACAAAAACTCAGTCGAAAACTTACGGATGATGGTTTTAGCATCTACGTCCACTGTTCGTCATCCGACGGATGGGAAGGAAGCTAAAATCGGGACAAGTCAGAAGACCTGCCATTTAATGCAATATTTAATGCTTTCGGTGAAAAGGCAATAAGTAGTTTGATGAAAATCATTTTACCCATTGTAATCCCGTTATTTAGCAAAAGATGTTGTTGATAGTTTAAATTTTTAAATATCAATAATGCTAAAGAGGAATTTATTCGGTTTGTTTTTCGGCTTAGTCGCAGCTGCGGCCATAGCTCAGGATTCCTTTGATACAACGGTACTCTTAAACGAAATCAGTATCAATACGTATCGCTTTGAGCAATTTTCAGAAGGAAGCAAACGCCAAAAGTTGGATTCCATTTCAAAAGCCAATTACTCCACTGCAAGCGTGGCCGAAGCGCTAAGTAATTTGTCGAATATCTACCTTAAATCTTACGGCGTAAGCGGAAATACCAGCGTTAGCTTAAGAGGAACATCGGCATCGCATACGGCTATTTTATGGAACGGCATCAACTTGCAAGATCCTTTAAATGGAGGCAGCACTATTGAACTGATTCCGCTGCAAGCCATGGACGAACTTATCGTTCAATACGGCGGTTCGGGGGCTTTGTATGGAAGCGGCGCCATTGGAGGTGCCATTCTTATGCAAAGTAAACCTCCATTTAGCACCGGATTTAAAACCGATATCCAACTAGGTATTGGCAGTTTTAGTCATTATTCCGGACAAGCAAGCATTCAAAAGGGAGGAAAAAAAGCGGCGACTTCGTTCCGTGCTTTTTACCGACAAGCAAAAAATGATTTTCCTTTTGTCAACACCCAGCAATTCGGGCATCCTGAAATGAGGCAAAGCAATGCGGCTTTTGAATATTTTGGCATTAGTCAAGACAATCGTTTTTTACTGACTGATAATCAACAAATAAACACCCATATTTGGATGCAAAAATCAGATAGAGAATTGCCTCCCAATATGACTGCATTAGTTAGCAAACAAACCCAAACCGATGCTGCACTTCGTTTCTCTGCCGATTATTCCTTATCAAAAAGTAAGTTCGATATCATGTCTCGTGTGGGTTTGTTAAGTTCCAAGCTCAACTTTAACGATTCGATAAGTGGCATTTTTGCCGAACATAGTTCTCGAAGCGCCATTTTAGAAACGGAAATCAATTATCGTCTTCGTAGCAATCACTTGGCCAACTTTGGCATCCACGACCGTATTGATTGGGGAGAATCAGACAATTATTCTCAACGCAGTCAGCGCAATAACTTGGCTTTTCTGTTAAATTATAAAATATGGAATCCTACAAAAACTTTTATATTAACCGCCAGTATTCGTCAGGAATTGATTGACAAAAAATGGAGCCAGGCAACGCCCGTTGTGGGAATGAGCTACCATTTAAACGACGATCTTCAAATCTCATCGAAAATAGCCAAGAGTTATCGCATACCTACTTTTAACGATTTGTTTTGGTTTGGAGGATTTGCCAGAGGCAATCCCGATTTATTGCCCGAATCGGCCTGGTCGCAAGATTTCGCGCTGTCTTATTCAAAATCAAATCACCATAACAAACTAAATATAAGCATCTCCGCATTTAATACCTATGTTAAAAATTTGATTTTATGGATTCCAACAGAGGGTATTTGGATACCAAGAAATCAGAAAGAAGTTTGGACACGAGGACTGGAAAGCGATTTCGGTTTCGAAACAACCATTCGAAAATCAAAGCTTAAACTGGAACTGCATTATACCTATAATCCTTCCACAGTGGAGAAAAAAGCAGAAAACGAAAGCGACGCAATACTGAAAAAGCAACTTATTTACACGCCCTTGCAACAGGCTAAAGCGCTTTTTTCCATTCAAAATCATTTGGGCAGTTTAACTATTGAGCAACTTTGGGTGGGCAAACGCTATATAACGGCTGATAATCGTTCGGCACTCGATGCCTATCCATTAACAAACCTCACTTTAAACTGTTCCTATTTTCAAAATTTCGGAATTCGCTTTCGATTGAACAATTTGTTCGATCAGGATTATCAAAGTATGGAGAATTATGCTCTACCCGGAAGAAATTATCAATTAAGTATTCACTATAACATGCATTAAAATGACAAAATCCTTTTTAAAAATTAACTCTATTTTTATACTCTTAGTAAGTATATTTATGGTATCATGCACCAAAACGGAAGAAAAAGAATCGCCGGTTTACGGCAAATATGAATTGGGTA
The DNA here is from genome assembly GCA_041592395.1 of Bacteroidales bacterium. Lineage (GTDB taxonomy): Bacteria > Bacteroidota > Bacteroidia > Bacteroidales > UBA12170 > UBA12170. Next base: position 5,821 of record JBFHQD010000169.1, read on the forward strand.
CTTTTATTAGTAATGAAGGCACATTTGGTTCGGGAAACGGATCCATCAGTTATTATAATCCTACAAACGATTCCGTTACCAACGAAATTTTCCAATTGGAAAACGGTCGCAGTTTAGGTGATGTGGTGCAATCGCTTAGCAAAATTGGCGAATATGCTTTTATTCAGGTGAATAACGCCAATAAAATCGAAATTGCCGATGCGAATAGTTTTAAAGAGGTGGGTGTCATTCAAAACTTATTACAGGTGCGTTATGCCCTTGGCGATGAAAACACAGCCTATGCCTCCGCTTGGGGTAGTTGGGGCGCCGACGGAAAAGTGTATATTATCGATGTTCAAACTTTATCTGTTACCGATTCTGTAGCCACGGGATTAGGCCCTGAAGGAATGATTCTGTATAACGACAAACTTTTTGTTGCTAATAGCGGCGGCTGGGGATTCGATAATTCGATCAGTATTATCGATACACAGAGTAAATTGGTTTTGAAAACCTTGGAAGTTGGTGCAAATCCAAAATCGCTGGTCTTGGATAAAAACAATAGCCTCTGGGTACTGTGTGCCGGAAGTACCATTTACGATGAAAACTGGGCGCCGGTTGGCGATTATCCTTCAAAACTGGTTCAGATAAATCCGGAAACGATGACTATTGCAAAAGAAATTCCGCTTTTCCTCGATCAACATCCTTCAAAATTAGCCATCAATGGCGATGGAGACAAACTCTTTATTGGCGCAGGCTTTGGATTTACCGGTTTATACACTTTCGGTATTAATGAGACCGCTTTTTCGGAAACCAAACTTATCGACAAAAGCTTTTATAGTTTTGATGTAAATAAGGATGACGGTGTTATTTTTGGCTATGAGGCTTTAAACTTTACCGATCGCGGACAACTTTATCGCTATAGCGAAACCGGTGTGGAAATTGGACACTATACGGTTGGCATCGGACCAAATGGATCTTCACTAAAACGAAATTAATAAATTTACTATAAATCTTTGTGTTCCTTTGTGAGAAACTTCGTGATACCTTGTGTTCTAATTTCATAATTAAGCAGTAACACAAAG
>JBFHQD010000170.1:0-6853 GCA_041592395.1 Bacteroidales bacterium
CACCCAGATTAACGAATCGCCAGTAAATCAGGCTAATGACACTTTGAGAGCGCTTTCTTATGTTCATATTCAAGGACAGATCAATGATCCGAATGGCAATAAATTGGAATTGTTTAACGGCCATGTTTTCTCTCGGGTATTCGATAAATTTTCGACCATTACAACGCTTGGAAATGATCCGGGAAGTGAAGCTTTCCCTTTTAAATTGCAAGAAAATATGCTTTATAAAGGCAAAGCAGAAGTTAAAAATGGAGAATTTGAATTTGCTTTTGTCGTACCCAAAGATATCGACTACAATTATGGAGCCGGTAAATTGAGTGTCTATGCTTCGAGCGAAAATCAAGAGGCTATGGGTTATAATAGGTCGCTCGTTATTGGTGGTTTTGATGAAAATAGCCCCGATGATACAACTGGACCGGCTATTGAGCTTTATATCAACGATGAAAATTTTATTGAAGGCGGCATGACCGATGAAAATCCGATACTCATTGCTAAAGTTAGTGATGAAAACGGTATCAATACCATTGGAAATGGCATAGGCCACGATATTACGGCTTTCCTTGGCTCGAATCCTACAGATTTGAAAATCTTAAATAATTATTACGAATCAGATATCAATACGTTTAAAAGTGGAGTTGTACGCTATCCCTTTTATAATCTTGAAAGCGGGGAGCACGAACTCAGCTTTAAAGTCTGGGATATTTACAATAATTCTTCTACAGCAAGGCTAAAATTTTATGTGTCGAGCTCTGCTAAACTGGCTTTGGAGGCGCTAATGAATTATCCAAATCCTTTTTACGAAGAAACCGTCTTTTCTTTTGAACACAATGCAGGCGATCAGCAATTGCAAGTTTTTATTGATATTTATGCCATGGATGGCCGACTTGTAAAGCATTTGGAAGATAATTTCATGGCTTATTCTTCACGAATAAATCATATACATTGGGATGGTAAGGATGATAATGGAAGTAAAATACGTAAAGGCATGTATATTTATCGCCTGCAATTAGCAGATGAACAAGGTGTTAAAATTGTAAAAACAGCAAAATTGGTTTATCTAAAATAAGCCTCTATTAGCTATACTAAAGCGGCTTTTATTTCGTTATTTTTGTGAACTTTTTAATAAAACGAATTAATTTTTTAATGACAAATAATTCAAGAATGAAAAAATATCCAATTCTTTTTCTTACCGTACTATTGAGTTACACGGCAGTTTTTGCTCAAGATACCGGAGAAAGCCGCGATTTTGGTACTATTACTACTGCTGTTCCTTTTTTAATGATTGGCCCTGATGCCCGCGCCGGTGGTATGGGCGATATAGGTGTAGCTACATCGCCTGATGGAAATGCCATCTATTGGAATGCGTCAAAATTGGCTTTTGTAGAAAACGATATGGGCTATAATGTTTCTTATGTGCCATGGCTCAAAGGTTTGGTTGATGATATTGGTTTAGGTTACGTGTCATTTTATAAGCAAATGGGCGGTGACCAAACAATAGGTGCTTCTTTGCGTTATTTTTCATTAGGAAATATTACGTTTACCAATGAGGAAGGCACTTCTATGGGTGTTTACAAGCCTAACGAATGGGCCATTGATTTAGCATATGCCCGAAAATTGAGCGATAATTTTTCAGCAGCCATCACCGGAAAATTTATTTATTCTAACCTTACACTTGGTCAAAATATCAATGGTGTCGATTCTCGTGCAGGAACATCCGTTGCCGCCGATGTTTCTATGTATTATCGCAATATTGTAGAAATTGGAAGAAACGATGTAAGAATAACTGCGGGAATGTCGATTAACAATATGGGAAATAAAATCTCGTATACTTCCAGCACACAAAAAGATTTTATTCCAACGAATATGCGTATTGGTTTGGGTGGCGAAATGGAATTGGATGCCTACAATACTTTATCCTTAACCTTTGAACTTACAAAATTATTAGTGCCTACGCCTCCTGTTCGTGATGATGATGGCAATCCGATTAGTCCTTACAGAGAGAATGATGTATCTGTATTTACGGGAATGTTGCAGTCGTTTTACGATGCTCCATTTAGCGAAGAAATGCAAGAAATTAATATTGCCGGAGGTGTTGAATATTGGTACGATAAACAGTTTGCACTTCGCGGAGGCTATTTCTATGAGTCTGAATCGAAGGGAAACCGACAATATTTTACATTGGGTGCGGGCTTGAAGTACAATGTCTTTGGTCTCGATTTTTCCTATTTGATATCTACCAATCCAAACAATCCGCTTAAAAACACCTTGCGATTTACCTTGTCTTACGAATTATAAAAGCATTATTTAGAATAATAGAAAAGCTTTGGCTCTAAGTCGAGGCTTTTTTCTATTTTTAACGGATGATAAACTACAGAATTGGAATTGGATTCGACGTTCATCGTTTAGTATACGATAGGCCTCTAATACTGGGCGGTGTTCATATTCCTTTCGAAAAGGGATGCTTGGGCCATTCGGATGCCGATGTATTGGTACATGCCATTTGCGATGCCATGCTGGGAGCTCTTGCTTTAGGTGATATTGGCTTGCATTTTCCGGATAGCGATGACCAATGGAAAAACTGTTCGAGTTTGATCTTATTAAGCAAAGTGAATGAACTTATTCTTGAAAAGGGATTTCGAGTTGCAAATATGGATGCTACACTAGTATTGCAAAAACCTAAGGTCGCAAATTATATCCTCGAAATGCGACGGAAAATGGCCGATGTTTTAGCGCTTCCTATCGATCAAATTTCGGTTAAAGCAACGACTACGGAAGGATTAGGTATGGAAGGGCGTGAGGAAGGCATAAGTGCGCAAGCCATTTGTTTATTGCAAAAAGATTAAACTTTGAGTGGATGCAATTTAATAGGGCCAAAAATCCGGTTTAGTCGTAGAACCGGAGTAGGAAGCACAATTTACGCAAGGATCAGGAAGCCATATCAAAAGATAATCACCTAAGGGATTGTTCATTAAAAAAGCAGGATACGCTTCTTTTCCTATTTCTCTTAATCCTTGTTCCAATACTACAGGCGAACAAAATGGTTTTGGATTGGTTGGCATAGGTTCGATAAAAATCCGTTTTTCGCTAACAACTGATGCACTAAAAAAGCCAAGAACTTCATTTTCGGGATGCGTTAAGTTTTTGATATTACCTTGTGTATCAACAGGTTGCTTAGCGTACAATTCGCCATTTTGATTGTTGTTTAATCGCATGTTTTCCCAATAGAGATAGGCTTCTCGCGATAAGCCTATTTGTTTAACCATCATGCTATAACCGTAAGTTAAATACGGTTTATTAAAAGGAACAAACTGGAGTGGAAAGTTGATGAATTTATTCTCAGCTAAATTTTCGGTACTTAACGTGAAGATTTCGGGCACGCGCTGGGTTGTCCAACAATAAAAAAGGGAGGAATCGGGAGGATAAATATGAAAAACGCTAGTACGATATTGCCATTGATCTATATAGTCGTAATACCATTCGCGGGCATATTTTGCATGATGTTCGTAGGTTGCATCAATTTCAAATAAATAAAAGGGACTGGTAGTTTCGTCTCCATTGACATTGATTTGGAATTGCAAACCGGGCGTAAAATAGTTGTAAGCACCATTGTATATGCTGTCAACGACATAATTTGGTGTTTCAATGGCTGCCACAGTGGTCATTGTATCAGGCTCCGAACGAATTTCATCTCCCTCAGGAGTAAAAACCTGAATAGCATAAGACAAGCCCATTTGGATATCTCCATCCTTAACTTCAAATTGATAAACTCCGAGATCAGTTTCAACGAGTAGAAATTCTTTGCCGTTTTCGTCCCAAATGCTCCCAGTACAATTGGATACAGGAATATAGTTAGATGCATCAAGAGGAATCGATTTAGATATCTTTATATATTGATATCCTACCTGATTGGTTATCCTGCCCGAAATTACAATTTTTGATGCTTCGTCGCTCTCAATTTTTGGCGTATAAGGTTTTATGCAAGCCGTTAAAAAAAGCAATAGAAAAAAAATGAAAATTACTGTATTTCGATGCATTTTATATTATTTAAATTTTTTCATTAGTATAATTTAATAAGGCCAAAATTCCGGTTTAATTGGCGAGCCATGGTAGGTGGCACAATTAACACATTGTTCGGGTAAATAGATCATTTCATAAGTGCCGTCTGGGTTAGCCATTAAAAATGCAGGCCAATTAGAACTATTAATTTGATTTAATCCACCAAATCGACCCTCAAGAATTTGCGGATAACACTGTTCGAAAGTTTTGGTAGGCTGGGCATCAACAAAAATACGTGATTCGCTTACAGCCGATGCACTGAAAAATCCAAGAACTTCGCTCTCAGGATGGGTTAAATTGGTAATATTTCCTTTGGTATCTATCGGCTGTTTGCTGTATAATGAAGCCGTTCCGTTATTATTCAAACGCATACTTTCCCAGTAAAGAAAGGCATTTTTTGATAGTCCAAATTGACGCAAAAGGAGACTGTAACCAATAGATAGTCTTTCGTTTATGTAAAAAGTGACAAAATGAAGGTCGAAATTTTTGAATTGATTGGCCACGAGGTTTTCGGTTGATAAAGTTAAAACCTCAGGAACGCGTTCTGTAGTCCAGCAATACATCAAAGAGGAATCAGGAGGATAAATATGATGTAATCCCCATCCGTCGTAATACCACTCCCGTGGATATTTAGCATGATGCTCGTAGGTGGCAATGAGTTCAAATAGATAAAAGTTGCTTGTCGTTTCGTCGCCGCTTATATCCACGCTAAATCGTAATCCGGTTGCATAGGTATTATAAACGGAATTGTAGATACTGTCGATCCGATATGTAGGCGCATTTGCCGGAGCAACGGCAGTCATTATATCCGGTTCAGAAATAAGCTCATCGCCCTCCGGAGTGAATATTTGTATATAATAAGATGTTCCAATCTGAATATCATTCAGGTTTACCCAGAATCTGTATTCGCCAGGTGCATATTCTTCTATAGGAAATTCTTTCCCTGTTTCATCCCATATGCTTCCTATACAGTATCTCACTATTGAATTTTCTTCTTCATATATCGGAGTCGATTTGGAAATTTTAATGTATTGATAGCCTTCTTGATTGGTTATTTTTCCTGAAATTACAATTTTTGAAGCTTCGTTACTTTCAATAATGGGGATATATTGTTTTACACAACCGCTTAAAAACAGAAAAAGAATGAAAACCACTGTTTTTTGAAGGGATTTATGCATTATAGTCTGATTTTTTGACGTTTTAAAAAATAAAGAAACGTCTATTTATTTGTCACCTTAAATATCCTATTTTAAATGACTTACCTTACTAACGACTTCGCCTTGTTTATTAATTCCTTGTACAATAAGCCAATATATTTTGTTTGATGATCCTTTTTTAAACTCTAATTCTAGTGGTTCTTCCTGATCAACTACCCGCATTTTTGAAAACAAAGTATTTCTTGAATCTGGTGTCTCATTGATTGTATTTAATTTTTTTAATTCCGTTTTTGCTTGATAAAAATCGTAATTAAAAAACAAACCTGTTTTCGGAAGACTTATACCTCCAAAATCGCCTTTTCGCGATCTTAAACTAATGATACCACCGTAGATAAAATTACCATAAACATAGGGCTGTGGAACGATATCCACTTTTTCGATTCCATATGGCGAAACGGCTAAAATGCGGTCATAATCTTCTACAGCTACCATATCCATTAATACGAGCGGATTGTAAATAGACATATCGCGTAGCGGACTCGAAATATTAAAATATTTTCTCTTTTTCTGACTTTTAATACTGATGAGTCCTGGAAGCTCTGTGAAATATTCTTCCAAAGTTTCTAGCGCTATGTATTTATCTAAATGCAATACATTATTTGCTTTTCCATAAAAAGGAATTAAGAAAGTATCTAGCTGATTTATTGTGTTATGGGTATAATAATTTTGTGTAATTTGTAAAGATTGCGCTAAATCTAAAGCCGTTTTCCTTTCGTTTTCTGATAAACGAAAAGTCGGATTTGGCAACGAAATCCTTTCTGAATCATAATCTTTATCAACTAAAATTTTTGGATGAACATTATCTTCTTTTTTTGTACTGATAAACAAATCGTGATTACCGGTTAAATCAGGAAGTGCAAAATAAAAACGACCCTTAGCATCTGTAAGTCGGGGGATGAAATTTTTCTGATCTATTATTGATAAAGTAATGTCTTTAAAAGCAAGTGGCTGGTTACTCATACTGTCGACCAATATCCCGCTTAGAGATAAACCCCGAGTTTCCGGGAAAAACTGATTGAGAGTAGTGGAATATTTTGGAGTTATGATATGTGCTTGTTGAAAACTGTATGCGGGCACTACGCTGATAAAAACTTCTTCAAAAGCAGCCCATTCTTTTGGATCAAGCACTATATGAAAGGCATCTGAGTTGTTTGTTTTTTTATCAATTGCTAAAAAAGTATTGCTTTTGATACTATCAAAAAGAGGGGCATCATTCCCGCTTAAAAATTCGGAAGAATAAGGATTGACAATCTTTATGGGCAAATAGGCAAAGCTTTTCGCTCCGTAATTCCGCATATACTTGGTATAGGCTTTTATATAATAAACGCCGCTAAGTATATCTTCTGGTATTTGCAATTGACCAGAACTTCGTTTTTGTGCAATCAATTGTTTTTCAGATAGAAGAGAAGTCCCATCGGGTAAAATCAATTCGATATAAAGTGTTTTGCTTTGGTCGTGTGCATTCTCAAGAACAGCTTCAAAATAAAGTGATTCGCCACTTATATATAAAGTTCTATCGGTAAATAAGTGAACTTTCTCTAGACCAAAATCAAAATTTTGTGCTTGAACCAAGCCGAGTC
>JBFHQD010000171.1:0-6849 GCA_041592395.1 Bacteroidales bacterium
GCTGCTCGAAAACTCATAAAAATTCGGGATAATAATGCTGTGGGCATCGGCTCCCAATGTAAAAAAGAGTTGTTTGTTTTCGCCTCCATAGATATGATAAGCCAACTGTCCACGAGGATATTTGGATATATCAGCCGTAAAATCCAAATTGGACGAATTCACCAATAAATGTTTGTATGAAAAATTAACAATCAATCCTGCATCGAAAAAATTATCATAATAAGCAGTTGTATTTGCCTGAATCCGGTCTTTTTCTATAACTTCGAAAACAAGCGTATAACCGTCATCTTCTTTATTTAAAACATAGCCTATTTTTTCAAAAATTAATGTGCTGTAAAGCGATTTTAAAGCCAAATCGAGTTGAGCACTCGAGACTTTCGTATTTTCTTTGATGTGAGAAACGGCAATGACAAAATCCTTTTCCGTAAACTCCAAACCTTTTACATCAATACTTTTGATCAGTACTTCTTCACTTGTTAATACGGTCTTTTTTTCCACTTTGGGCGGGTATTTTTGCAATTCTTTTGATAGAGCTAGCAACTGATTGTACACCTCATCACTGCGGGCAACATCTTCGCCAAGCTGTACGATTTCACTTGATTTACCAAAGCTTTCCATACTGTAATCACCTAGTTCTGGCGTAATTTTTATATCGACTTTTTTCCAACTTTCCTCGGCATTTATCACACCTAAAATAGAAGCCGAATGGGTAAGGATAGTAATCATACTATTAAAATCGGACACTTTTGGTTTTTCGCTCGAACCCACATAAACACCAATAATAATATCGGCTCCCATATCGATGCATTCCTGTACCGGAAAATTATTGATCACTCCTCCATCCACCAAAAACATGGTATCTTTAACAATGGGCGTAAATGCAGAAGGAATAGACATACTGGCTCGCATGGCTTTTCCTAAATTTCCGGATTTAAAAGTATAGGTTTTTCCTGTTATCAAATCGGAGGCCAAACAACGGTAAGGGATAGGAAAATCATCAAACGAATCTATGCCATTAACACGCCAGCATAAATCAGAAAACATCTCCGAAATAATCTGACCACGAACAACACCCAAAGGCAAACCCACACTTTTAAGACTGTCGCCCGAAAAATTCAACTGGTATTTGCGATATTCGGGTTTTATATTTATTCCAATCTTATCAAAGCTAACTTCATCACTAAAAACGGCAGTCCAGTCTATGGCCTCCACAATACTGTCTAACTGCTGCGCATTATAGCCAATGGCATACAAACCACCGACTATAGATCCCATACTAACTCCGGTAATATAATCAGGACGAATACCCAATTCTTCCATCACTTTTAGAACCCCCACATGGGCAAGACCCTTGGCTCCACCTCCACTAAGAACCAAGCCAATTTTTGGTCGTTGATCTTCTTTTGCAGCACTTTTTTGCGCATTTGCCTTCGTTATAAATAGGCTCATACAAAAGAATATTACAAAAAATGAAGATGTAATTTTATTCATGAAATAGGATCTAAAGAAATGGATATTAAGTGATAAACAAATATACAAAATATCGGCCGAACTCTGCTGTACAAGATTAAAATTGATAAAAATTTAACTTTACTTTTAGAATTTTATTTATCGCCGACAATGCGCAAACGAATTTTCGCTTCCGAAATAAAACGACAAAATGAGAGTTCGATAAATTTTCGTCTGCAAATTAACTATTTTAAAACTACCTTTGCTCCATGCCAAACTCCTTAAAAAAAACAAGGGAAATCAACCTGATTTCAATACATACGCTATGAACAATAACGATATAATGAGACGCATTCGCTATACTTTCGATTTTAGCGATTCGAAAATGATACAGCTTTTTGCTTCAGCCAATTACGATGTTACCCGAGCACAAATAAGCGATTGGCTAAAAAAAGAAGACCATCCGGATTTTAAAAGTCTAATTGACTTGCATCTGGCCATTTTTTTAAACGGATTTATCAATGAAAAGCGAGGCAAAAGAGAAGGAGATCAGCCTAAGCCGGAGAAAAAATTAAACAACAATATCATTTTCAGAAAACTAAAAATCGCTTTAAATCTAAAAGATGAAGATATTATTGATATTCTAAAATTGGCTGATATGCGTGTAGGGAAACACGAACTGAGTGCTTTTTTCCGAAATCCGTCGCAGAAACAATACCGATTGTGCAAAGACCAAATTTTGCGCAATTTTCTTCATGGAATGCAATTGAAATACCATGTAGAAAAAGCATAAAAAAACCGGCAGATTCTTCCACCGGTTTACTTAGCGTTTTTCACAATGAATATCGAATAGGCAATCGCTTTTTATTTGATTTCCAAATCAAAAGGCATGCGCGCCTGAATTAAATCTTGCTTTTCGATGTTTCTCAACTGTTTTGCATACTTCGAAAAAACACCAAATTTTTGATCAAAGAAAACAGCACTTTCGCCACTTAAATCTTCGAGCATTTTAGTAAATGCATCTTTCTGAACGGGTAAAGATAAAATACGATAATCGGTAAGATCGACACGTTTTGCCGCCGCGGCAATAGCATCTTCCAAACCACCCAAAGTATCAACTAAACCAATTTCAAGCGCCTGATTACCGCTCCAAACACGCCCTTGACCAATGGCATCAACCGCTTCAAAATTCATATTTCTTCCTTTGGCCACTTTGTTTACAAAACTGGAATAGATATTCTCGATGCTTTTTTGAAATACAGCTCTTTGAAATGGCGACAAAGGTTTTGTAATGTCCATAAAATCGGCATTTTTATTGGTCATAACCTGATCAAAAGTAATGCCTAATTTATCATTCATCAGCTCTTTTACATTAGGAATCATTCCAAAAACACCAATAGAACCTGTGATGGTGGTTGGCTCGGCAAAAATCAGATCGGAATTGCAGGCGATATAATATCCACCTGAAGCGGCCACATCGCTCATCGAAGCAATCACCGGTTTCTCGGCTTTCGTTAGTTCCACTTCGCGCCAAATGATATCAGAAACCAAAGCACTTCCCCCGGGAGAATTGATGCGCAACACAACCGCCTTAACTCGACTGTTTTCGCGGGCTTCTTTTAAAGCTTTTACAATATTTTTTTCTCCGATGTAGGTATCGTCGCCTTTTCCGGGCATAATTTCACCAGAAGCATAAATAACGGCAATCTTATCGCGCGATTTGCTTCCTTCTTTATAAAAGGCCGTTTTTGCGTATTTATCAACAGAAAGAAGTTTCAACTCCTTCTCTTTTTCTACTCCTGAGAAAGACATTAAATATTCTTTGACTTCATCGCTATATTTAAGCCCATCTACAAAATTATTTTCAAGTGCCAGCTTGGCATCGTTTAGCACCAAATCATCGGCAAATTGATTTAAATCGTCCATGCTGATATTACGTGCAGCACTAATTGGCGCTAATAATTCCGACCAAACCGAATGGATTAACTCGCTGGTTTGCTTTTTATTGGCATCGCTCATTTTATCCAACATAAAAGGCTCGACGGCACTTTTAAATTGGCCATGCCTGATAATTTGCATTTCGACACCTAATTTTTCCATTGCCCCCTTAAAAAAGGTAACCTGACCGTTCAATCCGGCAAAATAGATAAATCCTTCGGGATGCAAATACAGTTTATCAGCAACAGAAGCTAAATAATATCCTTTTTGATCGAAAGCCGTGGCATAGGCAACGATAAACTTCCCACTCGTTTTGAAATCTTCCAACGCGTTTCTAATTTCTTGTGTGCTCGATACACCGGCTAATACAGATTGAGAATCGATGTAGATACCATCAATATTAGGATCCTCTTTTGCCTTTTTGATCGAACGAATAATCACATCCAAACCCGGCTTTTCTTTTATAGAGAAATCCATAAAATTCATTGAAGAAAAAGGATCATTCATCCCCCTATCCGTAATCGGATAATCCAAATCAAGATGCAAAATGCTATGCGGATCGGTTATTACTGCTTTATCTTCTGTAGAGCTTACTATAGCGCCTATTATTCCCAAAAATAAGAAGAGCGAAATTAGCCCTGCAATAAATACCCCAAGCACCGTAGCAAGCGTATACTTTAAAAACTGTGACATAATAATTAAATTTTAAATTAACAGACTGCAAGTTAAGTTATTTCCCTTTTAAAATAAGCACCATTTTTAATAAAATACTAAAATGTTTGTTAACATAAGCTTGTGAAAACTTTCTCGATAGCCTTATTTAAAATTTAAACTTTTATTTCAACTTTGTGTGACATATAAACTGTGGCATGAAGGATTTGAATCGTATTTATAAAATTGTAGCCTTGCTCTTCTTTATTTTACTTGGGCTCTATAGTTTTGCGAACGAACCTTATGCTCCATTTCCTATCGCTCACTCTGCGAAAAATTACTTCTCCGTATATATTATGGATAAAGGACAGAGTACCGCAGAAGATTTTAGCGCGATGCTATTGTTCTATAATCCCAAACTGGATTCAACGGAAGTAGAACAACTTGCAAACACTTACATTGCCGAAGCGCAAAAAGAAGGTGTAAACCAAGATATCGCTTTTATCCAAATGTGCTTAGAAACCGGGTTTCTCACTTTTAATGGCAGCGTAAAACCCCAACAACACAACTACGCCGGCCTAGGAGCCGTAAACAACAAAGAAAAAGGAGAGCAATTCCCCGATCTTGTCACCGGCGTGCGCGCACATATACAACATTTAAAAGCGTATGCATCCAAACTCGATTTAAGTCACGATTTGGTTGATGTTCGTTTTCGTTTTGTAAAACGCGGCATCGCTCCAACCATTTATGATTTACCAGGAAAATGGGCTGCTGACAAAGAATACGCCAATAAACTAGAAAACTTATTATCACGTTTAGTCCTGATCAAAAACCAAAATAGGAATTCCATACGCCTCGATTAATTTTCTTTTCGCCTAATGTTCCCTTATTAAGGGGCTTATAATTTCGAGTGAATAAATGGTTAATAAGTTAGTTTGTGCTGGAAAAATCACGTCCTATCTTTTTTTAATTTTGCTCAAGAATGCATAAAACAGTACTACTTTTAGGGAGCAATCTGGGCGATAGTAAGGCATTGATTTTGAAGGCGAAAAATTTGCTCGAAATCAACTTAGGACCTTGTGTTCTAAACTCATCGCTTTATAAATCAGAAGCTTGGGGCTTCGATACAACAGATTCTTTTCTAAACCAAGTACTTGTATTTGATAGCGATTTAAATCCAAAAGAAATTCTTCATATCGCTTTGGATATTGAAGATAAACTCGGACGAGAACGGATTTCAGATGGATATTCATCGCGAACCATGGACATAGATTTGCTGTTTTATGATCAGGAAATAATAAAGGAGGATAATATAGAAATTCCGCATCCCCGACTTCATCTAAGACGTTTTACTTTAGAACCTCTGGTTGAAATTATGCCTGATTTTGTTCACCCCATTATTCATAAAACATTGCATAAATTATTAGTAAATTGTACGGATAATTTAAGCGTAATAAAACTTAAAAATTAGCATGCGCCATAATTTTATTGCCATAGAAGGAACAATAGGAGCGGGAAAAACATCGCTTGCCACAAAAATTGCTGAAGATTTCAATGGCAAACTTATTCTGGAGCAATTTGCCGATAATCCTTTTTTGCCCAAGTTTTATGCAGAAGCCGACCGCTATGCCTTCCCCTTAGAGTTATCGTTTTTGGCCGAACGCTACCAACAATTGAGTACCCAATTGAGCTCGCAAGATTTGTTTAAAAATTTTACGATCTCCGACTATTTGTTTAACAAATCACTGATTTTTGCTCAAAAAACACTGAGCGACGATTTATTTGGTTTGTATGGTAAGCTTTTTAATATTATCAATGCCTCTATGCCCAAACCCGACCTCTTGGTTTATCTGTATCTGCAAGTCGATAAATTAAAATACAATATAAAATTACGAGGACGTTCTTACGAACAAAGCATAGCCGACGACTATCTGGAAGCTATACAGCAAGGCTATTTTGAATTTATCAAACAACAGCAGAATATGCGAATTTTGATACTTGACACCAATGCTATCGACTTTGTAAATAATCCGGACGACTATCAAAAAATACTTTCGCATATCGATCAGGATTATTCCATTGGGATACATCGAAGAGTGCTTTAATTCTGCATATCCGCTCTTCTTTTTTCTTAAAACTCCCACTATTAATTCACAAATTAATGTTGAAGGATTTTAATTGCCGACTCTTTTTAGCAAATAGCAATTGTGTAATTTTATACACTAAACAAAAGGGAATGTTTTCAAATACAAAAATTACGACTTTTTTCATTTCAGTTTTGATCGTACTTTTTATGGTCGCAGCTTGGTTTGCCTATAGAAATCTGGCTGTTGAGCATATTCAACCATTAAATGCTTTTCCTAACAATACACCTTTTATCGTTGAAATTCCCGAGCCTCAAAGCGCCTTAACAAAGTTAAGTACCGAAAATGACTTTTGGAAAGATTTACTTTTGAATGCGAAGGTGCAGGAAATTGATAAACTTACCAAAGCCGCTTTCTTAAAAAGCGAGCAAGATGAAAAACTAAATGCATTTTTTCATCAACCTTTTTATTTGACTTTACTGCCAGTTAAAAAGGATAAAACCGCTTTTTTGGTCCTGACTAAAAGCAATGGCATTACACTTGATTATTTAAACTCAAAATTATTTAGCCAATTAGAAGGGGATGAATTTATTCCTGCACGAAATAAAAATGCTTTTGATAAACTGAAGATAAACCATACTGTTTATAACTTGGCTCACAGTCACGGTTTACTTTTTCTATGCGATGATTCTTTAATGCTGCAAAAAGTTATCAATCAAATTCAGGA
>JBFHQD010000172.1:0-6843 GCA_041592395.1 Bacteroidales bacterium
CTTAAACCACGGATTAAAATTTTATCTGTTATAAAGTTAATTTAAGTCGTTAAGCAGAAATTTTCTAAGGTGAATATGCTCAATACCTTTGTAGTTTGATTCTGCAAACTCATCCAAAGTGACTACTATTTTTCTATGATTATCATTGATCTTTAGTAAGTTACCGAATTCTCTCGCATGTACTTTTTCATCTGAAATTAAATAAGTGACTTGTATATAGATTATCCTGTCGCCTTTAACTGCTACAAAATCAATTTCTTTGTCATCATATTTTCCGATATATAAATCAAAGCCTTCCACCATGAGCTTATTGAAAACAACATTTTCCATCACCTTATTGATGTCTTTCATATTAAATGGTTGAAGCGAGTTTCTCAAACCTAAATCGATAAAATAAAACTTGTCATTGATTTCGAATATTTTTCGCCCTTTTATATCGAATCTCCTCGTTTTTTTAATAAAAAACGCGTCTTCAAGAAATTGCAAATATTCTAGAATAATTTTAGTGGAGATCTTAACGTTTTGCGATTTTAAAAAATCACTAATTTTTTTAGCCGATAGCAAGCTGCCCAAATTATCTGCCAAAAAATGATTGAGTTGTTCAAGGAAAAAAATATTTCGAATATTATTTCTGACAACGACATCTCTGAGAATAATAGAGTTGTAAATACTTTTTAAATATTCATATACGATGTTTTCTTCCAATTCAAGATGATGCAAATAGGGCAAGCCTCCAAATTTGATAAACTTTAAAAATGTTTCCTGATTATCTTCTAATTTATGAAATTGCAAAAATTCATCATAGGATAAACTATAAATAGGAAATTGAATATAACGTCCACTTAAAAGAGTCGCAATATCGCTTGAAAGCATTTTAGCATTACTGCCGGTGCAATAAATATCATAATTTTCCTCAGCTAACAAACTTCGCAAGGAAATTTCAAAAGAGACAATATCCTGAACTTCATCAATAAAAATGAAGTTTGTTTCCTCTTTTACTGAATGAGATGCTATGTAATTGCTGAGGTCTTTTGCCGTTTTTATAAACGAAAACGATGTAAGTTCTTTGTTGATATAAATTAGATTCGCGTTTTTGAATTCGCTTTTGATATAATCCATCAATTGATAAAGCATATAGCTTTTGCCCACTCGTCGTTGACCTACAAGAACCTTTATATTGTTTTTGTTTATAAATGGAATTATCTTTTGGATATACCGCTCACGTTTATAATAAGTTTTTGTCATTATATTATGTATAAGTAAAACTATAGACAAAAATATGAAATAAATTACCTAAAAGTAAAGTATAATCATAAAATAAGTGATAATTTATTTATAAGTAAATCAATAGTCATAAAAAAACACTAAGTTTTGATGTTGAAATTACGCGTTTAAGAAAGGAGGATAAACGCAAAATTTATCGATTAATGGGTCGTCAAATCAAAGGTGGAGGGGTAAGAATTTGATTGCGGAAAAAATATCAAGAAATAAAAAGGAAATAAAAAAACCTGCTAACGAAAAATCATTAACAGGTTTTTATCACTTTTAAATGCGTAGAATTACACGATTGCTTTTGGCTTAAAAACATCTGATTTCATCAGAATATCAACATATTGTGCCCGTTTATAAGCATAAGGATCTTTGATTTTTTCGCGCGAAAGAAGACCACGGAATTCATCAACTGTAGCATAATCTTTCTTAGCCATCCAAGCTTGAACATCAGCTAACATTTTTGTAATATGGTCGATGCCATTTTTATAGAGCGTAGTTACAACTTGCACAACATCGGCTCCGGCCAAAAGCATTTTAATCATATCTTCACCTGTCATAATGCCTGTATTGGCAGCCAAACTCATTTCCACTTGACCGGCTAATAGTCCTACATAGCGCAAGGGCAATCTGTTTTCGTCGGAGGTGGAAAAGTTATAAGGGAAATGCATTTTTTCCTTATTGATATCAATATCGGGCTGAAACAATTTGTTAAACATAACCACGGCATCGGCTCCCGATCCTTCAATCATATTTACCATTCGTAAGGTATTGGTATAGAACGGACTAATTTTAGCGGCAACCGGAATTTTAACCGCTTCTTTAACATCGTGAATAATGTTTAATTGTTCCTGTAAAACATCGTGTCCGCTTAAACCAAATGGTTTTGGTGTAGAAAAGAAGTTTAGTTCGATACCATCGACGCCTGTTTTTTCAATTTCTTTGGCATAGTCGACCCAAGTGTATTTATAAACACAATTTAAACTGGCAAAAACCGGAATGCCAACACTTTGTTTGGCTATTCTAAGATTTTCCAAAAATTCTTGAGGCCCAATTTCGCCCATATCAGGAAATAAACTAATCATTTCGGCGTTGCGCTCGTTGTAGGCAATGAGTTCTTCTTCCGCTTCAAAATTCTCCATTTGGATTTGTTCTTCAAACAAAGATTTGTAAACGATGGCAGCGGCACCGGCAGCTTCCATTTTTTTTAGGTTCTCAATATCCATTACCATATTGCTGGCACCAACGATAAGTGGATTTTTTAGTTGGATGCCCATATACGTTGTTTTTAACTCGGTCATATGCTTAATTTTTTAAATGATTTGTAAATTTTATGCCCTCAAAGATACAAAATTTACTTTCCATTACAGTTAAAGAGGTATTTTAATTCCTAAATTATTAACAGCCTAACAATTAAGAAACAACTAGGTAAAACTATTCGAAAAGGAGTGCAAACGATTGAAAGTAAATGCTTAATTCATATCCTTTCTAAATTACTAAATTAACTGCAATCTAGGGGTTTGAATTCCTATTAAAATGGATAAAATTTGTACTTTTGTACTCCTTTTTTAAGGGAAACCATATTGCGTTAAAAATTAGATAGTTAAATTTATTTAAAATGGAAAATAAGAAAAAATTTATCACTTGTGACGGAAACTATGCGGCTGCACATATCGCCTATATGTTTAGCGAAGTTGCTGCTATTTACCCTATCACTCCATCTTCTACAATGGCTGAATACATTGATGAGTGGGCTGCTTTTGGACGGAAAAATATTTTCGGAGAAACGGTTCATGTTTCAGAATTACAATCCGAGGGTGGTGCTTCGGGGGCTGTTCATGGTTCCTTACAAGCAGGTGCATTAACCAGTACTTTTACTGCTTCTCAAGGATTGTTATTGATGATTCCGAATATGTACAAAATGGCCGGTGAACTTTTACCCGCTGTTTTTCATGTGAGTGCACGTAGTTTAGCTGCGCAAGCATTATCAATTTTTGGAGATCATTCTGATGTGATGTCTGCTCGTCAAACCGGATTTGCTTTCTTGGCAACGGGTGGCGTTCAGGAAGTGATGGATCTTGCTGGTATTGCTCACTTAGCAGCTATCAAAACCCGAATTCCTTTCGTTCATTTTTTCGATGGTTTCCGTACATCTCACGAAATTCAAAAAATTGAATATTTTGATAATGACGACTTGGCTCATTTGGTTGATCAAGAAGCATTAAAAAAATTCAGAGATGAAGCATTGAATCCTGAAAATCCGGTAACCAGAGGAACAGCGCAAAATCCGGATATTTATTTTCAGGCTCGTGAAGCCGCTAACCGATTCTACGATGCCATTCCGGATGTTGTAGAAGAATACATGCAAGAAATCACGAAGAAAACAGGTCGCGAATATCATCCTTTCACTTATTATGGTGCTAAAGATGCTACCGATATTATTATCGCAATGGGTTCTGTAACGGAAACAATTAAAGAAGTTATCGACTACAAAATGGCCAATGGCGAAAAAGTAGGTTTGATTTCAGTTCATCTTTATCGTCCTTTCTCGGCAAAATATTTCTTTAAAGTATTGCCAAAAACTGTAAAACGCATTGCCGTTTTAGATCGTACCAAAGAACCGGGAGCCAATGGAGAGCCATTATACCTCGATGTAAGAGATTTATTCTATGGCGAAAAAGAGGCACCTGTTGTTGTTGGTGGTCGCTATGGTTTATCATCGAAAGATACTACACCATCGCAAATTATTAGCGTTTACGATAACCTGCAACTGCCGGAACCTAAAAATCGTTTCACCATCGGTATTGTCGATGATGTTACTTTCTTATCGCTTCCAAAAAAAGAAGAAGTGAGTATTGTTCCTAAAGGAACTTTCGAAGCCAAATTCTATGGTTTAGGTGCTGATGGAACTGTTGGGGCAAATAAAAACTCAATCAAAATTATAGGTGACTCTACCGATAAATATGCACAAGCGTATTTTGCTTACGACTCTAAAAAATCGGGCGGTATCACCATTTCTCACCTTCGTTTTGGCGACAATCCTATTCGTTCTACTTATTTAGTGGGAACACCTAATTTTGTGGCTTGTCACGTTCCTGCTTATCTTACCAAGTACGATATGCTAAAAGGAATTAAAGAGAATGGTACTTTCTTATTGAATAGCAGTTGGGATGCCGAAACAACTTTAGAACATCTTCCTGCCAAAATCAGAAAAACATTAGCCAAGAAAAACATCAGCTTTTATATTATTGATGCAACCAGCATTGCTGATGAAATTGGTTTAGGAAATCGTACCAACACCATTATGCAATCTGCTTTCTTTAAAGTAGCTGAAGTAATTCCTTACACCTTAGCTGTTGAAAAAATGAAAGCTTTTATTGTGAAGTCGTACGGAATGAAAGGCGAAGAAATTGTAGCGATGAACTTTGCTGCTGTTGATCGTGGTGGCGCGGTTACAAAAGTAGAAATTCCGAAAGAGTGGGCTAATATTGATCTTGCTGCTGAGGAAGCTAAAACCGAAGCGGCCATCCCTGACTTTATTAAAAACTTTGTGAACCCTGTAAATGCACAAGATGGTGATGATTTGCCTGTAAGTGCTTTTGCCGGAAGAGAAGACGGAACATTCCCTGCAGGAACTACCGCTTACGAAAAACGAGGTATTGCGGTTACTATTCCTGAGTGGCAAATGGAAAGCTGTATTCAGTGTAACCAATGTTCTTATGTTTGTCCTCACGCTGCTATTCGTCCTTTCTTAATGGATGAAAAAGAAGTTGCCGGAGCGCCTGAAGGAACCGCTACTAAAAAAGCGACCGGAAAAGCCTTTGAAGGATTACAATTCCGCATTCAAGTTTCTGCATTAGACTGTACCGGTTGTGGTAACTGTGAGGAAGTTTGTCCATCGAAAGAGAAATCATTAATAATGAAGCCTCTTGAAAGTCAAATGGCTGAAGCAGAGCGCTGGGATTATTTTGCTAAAAACGTGACTTACAAAGATACTTTGGTCGACAAAACCAAAACAGTTAAAAATTCACAGTTTGCTCAACCTTTATTCGAGTTCTCAGGAGCTTGTGCCGGTTGTGGTGAAACACCCTATATCAAAACCATTACGCAATTGTGGGGCGAAAATATGATGGTGGCTAATGCAACCGGATGTTCTTCTATTTACGGAGGTTCTGCTCCTTCAACACCTTATTGTAAGAATTCGCAAGGCGAAGGACCTGCTTGGGCTAACTCTTTATTCGAGGACAATGCAGAATACGGATTTGGTATGGCAACCGGTGTTAATAAAATTCGTGCTCGCATTCAATTACGTTTAGAAGATGCTATGGCAAAAGGAGTTACTCCTGAGCAAAAAGAAGTTTTCGAAAACTGGATTGCCAGCAAAGAGAATGGAGAAACATCAAAAGCCGCTTCTGCTAAATTAAAAGAAGTTTTGCAAGCATCGAAATTGGATATTGCGAAAGAATTATTGGAATTAAGTCAGTATTTCTCTAAGCGTTCTCAATGGATATTTGGTGGCGACGGTTGGGCTTATGATATTGGATACGGTGGATTGGATCACGTATTGGCTTCTGGTGAAGATATCAATGTTTTGGTAATGGATACCGAAGTGTATTCAAATACCGGAGGACAATCATCTAAAGCTACTCCAATGGCAGCTGTTGCAAAATTTGCGACTGCCGGTAAACGCGTTCGTAAAAAAGATTTGGGTAAAATGGCTATGTCTTACGGCTATGTATATGTTGCTCAAGTTGCAATGGGAGCAAGCAATTCTCAATATTTTAAAGCCATTAAAGAAGCGGAAGCTTATCCTGGACCATCTATAGTAATTGCTTATGCGCCTTGTATTGCGCATGGTATCCGCAGCGGAATGGGAACCACTCAGTTGGAAGAGAAAAAAGCCGTTGAGTCTGGTTACTGGACGCTTTACCGTTTCGATCCAAGATTGGAAGAAGAAGGTAAAAATCCTTTCCAATTAGACTCTAAGGAGCCGGACTGGAGCAAATTCCAAGCCTTCTTATTAAACGAAGTTCGCTATACTTCATTGAAAAAAGCATTCCCTAAAGAAGCCAACGAATTGTTTGCGGCTTCGGAGGAAAATGCAAAATGGAGACACAATAGTTATAAACGATTGGCAGCTGCTGATTATTCTACTACAGAAGAATAGCAGGATTACAATCAAGATTAAAAACCGGAGGCATTTGTTTCCGGTTTTTTTATGTAACCTAAAAATCTCGAAGATATCCAAGCATTCCTTTGAGATACATAGTGTTGAACTTTGAGATCCTTTGTGCTTAGCTTTTTATTCTTACCACAAAGGAACTTTAAGGATTTTACAAAGGCTCTCAAAGTATTTTTTATTTTTTTTCGGATTCTAATTAAAATCTACGCGATCATTTTTTAGGTTTGCAATCGAAATATTTCTTTCTATTTTTACAAAAAAAATAAACAGATGAAACATCCATGATAATCAATTTTAACACACACGGGAATGATTATTAAGGATGTTCTATCTGGCCAAAACATAAAATTATAAACAGATGAAAAAATACACCTTCCTTTTACTTTCTATTA
>JBFHQD010000173.1:0-6807 GCA_041592395.1 Bacteroidales bacterium
ATCATACATAAAACTAAGACCGGCGGTAATAATACTATCTTCCGTATTTAAGCCTTCTTTTATTTCATAACCTCCGGGCAATAATTTTCCCAACATAACACTTCTTCTTTCGGCCAAATAAATGTCCTTATTATCCGTTTTTTTAAGCACATAAACAAAATCACCACCCTCATCGTGTGCTACAGCATCAGCAGGAACTACAATATACTCAGCCGATTTTGTTTCTTTATCGAAAACAATTTCAATAGTACAAGCCATGCCCGAAAGAATTTGTGTCGATTGTTCCACTAATTTGATTATCAATGGATAACTAGAGGTTCTACCCGAACTTAATCCAAGTTCTGATATTAGGCCATCAAAATACTGACCCTCAATAGCCGAAAAGCGCACTTTTACTTTTTGTCCGATCTTTATCTGCTGTATCAAGTTTTCGGGGATAAAAGTCTTTATTTCAATATCTTTTGCCGACGAAAACACAAGTACGGGCATACCGGGACCAATCATTTCGTTTTCCTGTGCCAAAATATTGGAGATAGAACCTGAATAAGGTGCATACAGTTTTGTATAACTTAACTGGTTTTCAGCAGCCAATAACTGGGCTTTGGAGATATTAACCATTGCTACAGCAGATTCGTATTGCGCCTTTGCTTTTTCAAAATCATTTAAAGAAGCATTATTATTGCCATACAAATTCTCGATACGCTCAAAACTAGATTTAGCAGCCGTTAACTGAACTTCGGCATTCTTTTTAGAAGATAAAGCCTTATCGTAATTTATTTTATAATCTTCACTATCTAAATAAGCCAAAAGCTACCCTTCTTTTACACGTTCTCCCAGTTTAAAAAAACGTTTTTCGAGCGTGCCACCCACTTTAAAACTGAGCTTAGCTTCGTTTTTTGCTTGGGAAATACCGGCAAAATTTCGAATTTCAGTTGTTGCCGATTCGGCAATTTGCTGATAATAAACCGGACGAATTACCTCTTTTGCATCTTCTTTTCTGTTGCAAGCAACAAACAACAATGCTAATAGTATTCCTTGATATAGCTTCATAATTTATTGAACCTTAATTAAATATTCTTGAATTTGATTTGTATACGTTTGTTTTTCGCTTTCCGTACCTAAAAATGTAAATTTCCCTTGCAAACGCTCAATGAGAATATAATCCATCACGTATTGATAATAAGCAATATTAGCCAAATACTTTGTTTTTATCATTACGTTTTGAGCATCGATAAGCTGAATGAGATCAGCAACACCTTGACTGTATGCATCTTGAACTATATTGAAATTATCCTTGGCCGCTTGTGCCGCATTATTTGATAATTCCATTTCGAGGAAGGAAGCTCTCAGTTTTTGAACATTGGAGCGAATTCCACTTTCGAGTTGATTTATTAAATCTGTTTTCTGATAGTTTAATTTGTCCAACTCCAGCATCGATTTTTGCCTTTCGGCGACTTTCTTACCTCCCTCAAAAATAGGAATACTCAATCGAATTCCGGCATTCCATGTAATATCATCGGGTGGCGGTGGAATGGGCAATTGCGTGTTCGTAATCACTCCATTTCTAACAAAAGCCTGATCGGCATTGGCAAAAAGAGCGGCTTCCGGAATATACGATTGTCGCTTATACATCAAACTTTTTTTCTCAATAATCTCCTTATTTTTAGCTAATTGTTGAATTTCAGGCGCATTTGTTTTCATCTGATCTATAATAAAATCAGCATATTTCTCTGTTAAAGCAGGATTTTTAAAAATATTCGATAATAAATCTTGATTCAAAACGATTGATTTGTCAATTGTGCTTGAATCCGGAATTTGAATATGTTCATCAATTGGTTTATTCAGAATTTGATTGATTTGATACATATTGCTTTTATACAAAGCACTCGCATCGTTCAATTTCATTTTATTCAAATTTAGTTCACTAATCCATCGATTTACATCGGAAATACTGCTTTGGCCAATCTCGTTTTTCGCTTTGGCCAATTCAAGATTTTCCATCGTGGCATTAACATTCTCATTCTGAATCAACAAGTTACTCTTGGCAAACAGCAAACCAATATAGGCTCCGGAGGTATTCGATACGATATCTAAAACCGTTTTCTGATCGGCTATTTTCATGTTTTCGGCAAGTAACTTTTTAATGGCGATATTTGCTATTACTTGTTCCGAATAAAGCACTTGCTTTAACGAAGCAGAACCGGTGATCGTAAACTCTCCTTTTTGTCCCATTGACGCTTCCACCAAATTTTCGCTCAAACCCACACCTGAACCCGCTAATTCGACTTGTGGAAGATAATTTGATTGCGCAATCCGCACATCTTTCTCCGCCATTTTTACGTCCTGTTTCCCCATTTTGCCTTGCATATTATTCTCCAGAGCTTCGGCCAAGGCCAATCTCAGGTTTAGGGATCTGCTGTTTGGCAATTGAGTCAGGTTTACCAATATGGATTCATTTAAAACGCTCCATTCCGGAAATTTATTGATTTGCCGCACACTCTCCATATTCACAATAGGCACACGATTGAAACCATCCACATGCACCGAAATAGCGGATGGATTTACCCCTTCACTAATTTTTAAAACGCGCAAAGCCAGCTGACGTCCAAATTGTTGGAACGTAAATTTAGGACTTAGCGTAAGTGTAGCTCCTTTGTCTAAATAATCAATCCCGCTAACGGCTAATGAAGGAATATAGCGTTGGTTTAATTCAGTGAATAATTTTTCTATTTCCAAATCGGAATATTCCATCATAGGAAGCACAAAGGCCGCATCTGTTTGTTCGGGCAAATTCGAAATTACATCCGAACTTTGTTTACCTGCAGAAATTACCGTAAGCTCCGAATCGGGAATGCATTGCTTAAAATAAGAAGTGATTTGCGGAAAATTCTCTTTAAAAGTATCCGGAATCAGAACTGTAATATGTTCAATATCAAACATCTCTGAAAACGAAATCAAATCCTCTTTTAAATTAAAAAAAGATTCGATATAAGTAAAATTCTCTATACCTGAATATTTCCCATCTTGTAGTTTCAAGCCTTGCAAATCGCTATCAAGCATATTTGTTGCAATTACCGGTTTCGAGAAACTTTCAAACTTTGTTAAGGCATTTGACGAAATATACCCAACAGAAACAATGATATCAATCGTTGAATCCTGCATAAATGAATGCATATGCTCTTGGGCTTTTGCTGCGCTCCAATTTGCATTCAATTCTTTGAAACGAAGGGTATATCGTGCTAAGTTTAAAGCCTTCAATTCGGTTTTAAAATGCGCACTCAGCTGTTTATGTTCGTATGACTCGGCATCTAAACAAATTCCAATTTTAAGCTCTTTTTGCGCATATAGGCTATTCGAGAAAAATACAAGACCTAAAAAGACCGTCAAAAATATTGTTCTGTTTTTCATTAGGCTTTATATTTTAAAAGTTGATAATGGGTTGATTTCATCATATTATTACTCAAAGTTAACTATTTTTAAATGGAACTTTTTCATCCATCAAGAATAAATTGTTACTGTTTTCCGTTTATTTACTTTTTTTTATATTCGGTTTTAAATCCATTTTAATTTGCATCTATCCAGTTACTAAACTGATTTTCTTATATTTATATTTTATATGCTACTTTATTATAGAATATATAATCGCTTTTTGAGTCTAGATTTATAGTTTAATTAAAAACAAAGTTAGTGATTATTCACTACCATATCAAAAATTAACATTTTTTTTAAAAAAAATGAGTGATTGAAGCGAAAATGAGGACTGACAGTTATGAAATTGGCATCAAATAGGGAATGAATTATCAAAGTCTTTCAGATTATCTCTAGGGCGGATTTTCGTAGGATTGGGCGATTAATCTATAGCGATAGGTAAAAAAACATAAACGGTAGTCCCTTCGTTTTTCACAGAATCCAAACGTAATTTTCCACCAAGCAAATGCGCAATTTCTTTTACTATAGAAAGACCCAATCCACTCCCCTCGTAACCGCGCGTATTGTCGATATACTCCTGCATAAAAACCTCAAAAACACGTTTTTGTTCGTCTTTGGCGATGCCTTGGCCGCTATCTTTTACATAAATTTCGAGTTTATTCCCAATAAATCTTGCGCTTATAAGAATTGCTCCGGAATGTGTAAATTTTAAAGCATTATCAAGTAAATGACTTAAAAGCTTTCCTAATAAATTCGGATCTGTTTTTAGTATATAATCCGATTCATCCTCAGGTAAAAGGAGAGCAAGCTTCAGATTCTTTTTCTGACAAGGCCCCTTAAATTGATCGTAGAGCTCACGAATCAGCGATGAAATTTTCACTTCTTGAATAAACGTTTCCATAGTACCGGAAACAAGCATAGAGATGTCGGTATAAGCGGTAATGGTATTGACTAAACGCTCACTGCTTTTGTTTAATATTTCCAAATAGGATTCTTTCTGCTCTGTCGTACAATCGGGCTGTACAATAAAAGGAGCAAATCCGAGTATACCATTTAAAGGGGTGCGTATTTCGTGCGAAATATTATTTAAAAAAGCCGTTTTTAAACGATCGCTGGCTTCCGCTTTATCTCTGGAAATTTCCAACTCCGAAATAGTAACTTCGAGTTCCTGTGTTCTTTCTTTTACCAGCTTATCGAGGTGAAAGTTAGTACGCATCAACTCTTTTCTCGCTTTTATTCTTGCCGCAATATCTCGCCTGACAAGAACAAAAATAAAGCCCAATATGATGAGTTGTAAGCTGAAACTGATAACAATAATGAGTAAGATATGGTATACATTTTCATCGGCACTATTCTTTCGTTCAATGAGATTTCTATCCTCCTCGTCAAGCATTTGTGCAATAAGACTGCTCATTTCATTGAGTACTTGCTTTTTATTCAGGTTTACAACAAGTTCCTTTGCAAATTCATTTTTGTCTGCTTTCTTCACATCGATGATATGCTCCGAATACGCTATATACTCCTCAGTCATTTCCCTTAGCCTAAGCATATGCTCCTTTTGCTTGGGATTATCATTAACAAGCTCATTTATAGCACTCAGACTAGTATTAATATGCACTTTTTTATTGCTTTGATCATTTAAAAAGCGATCGTCTTCCGATAATAAATAGCCGTATTTTTCTGAAGTCAATTCATAAATCACAAGCAAAACTTTTCTAAGCTCAAGCTTAACCTCATGCGATTTCTCCGCTCCTTTGGAAGCAGAAACTAAAGTCTTAATGCTTGAAATAGAAACTATTGAACCAAATATAATCAAAACCGAAGCCAGTGTGATGCCAAACAACAGTATATTTTCGAACGATTGCCTCACATTTCGACGGGTATTCAGCATAAAGAGCAAAGCTATGCCCAGCAAAAAATTAAGTACTGAGGTATTCGCCGACATTTTAGTATATACCGGTAGTCCAGCTATTTCGGCAAGGTCAAATATATAGTTGATAAAGCCAATAAAGCTGATGCTTAAAATCAAAATTGCAAAAAACAAAACCAGTAATTTATTCTTTGCCCAATTAAAACTTAAAATAGTGAGTGATATACCTACTAAAACGGCACTAAAAATAGAATTAAACGATATTTTATTTTTAAAAATCGCGTTGAAATCATTGCTCGCTTCAAAACCCATTAAATTAGCCAAATCCATCTCCGTCTTGAAGAAATATTTGAATAAAACCAAACTGCACAACAACAAAATGGCAATAGAAAATACTTTAGACAATAGCCTATACCTTTTTTGCCTGTATTTTTGAAGGAATAGAATGTTTAAGCCTGCCAAAATAAAAAAGATAGCATAGGCTGGTTTCATTTCTATATGTCCCAGTCCAAACGATCGAAGTTCAAAATCATTTATATACCAACCCAAAATCACCAGAATTCCTGCAAATGCAGTAAATAAACCGATTGCGTAGAGGATCTTATTGTTAGTTTGCGATTTTGGAGGAATCATAATTCTGCTTTATTTAGGCTGCCCTAACATAAAAAGTCGAAAATATGAAGTTCGACTTTCTAGTTAGGTGACCGAAAAGTGTATTTTAACTTGCAAAGTTAGTTAATATTCACTAATATAAAA
This sequence comes from Bacteroidales bacterium, assembly GCA_041592395.1. Lineage (GTDB taxonomy): Bacteria > Bacteroidota > Bacteroidia > Bacteroidales > UBA12170 > UBA12170. The sequence continues at coordinate 6,056 of JBFHQD010000173.1, forward strand.
AAGAAAAATATTATTTTATTTATTTCTTTAGGCACTAAGTCGAAAGACTTAATGATTAACGATCCGATGTAATGGAGCATTACGAATAACAGGCCGTTAAACAACACCTTAATGTAATTCCTTTATATAGATACTTAAAGAAATTGTTGGGCTTATATTTTATTTACAAAATTTTGCAATTGCCTTTTAAAATAAGGAGAAGAGGCTGCTTTCTCGAAAAGCATTATTACAATTAAGGCCATAACTACACCCACCACCAAATCGATAATATAATGATGGCTCGAATACACGGCAGCAAACCAAATACCAAACATAAAGAGCGCAAATAAGATATTTACCCAACCCAACTTTTTCTTAATTCCATAAAAGAGCACAATTAAGGGATAAGTGGCATGTAGCGATGGCATCGCCGCTAAAACATTTGCATTTTTATTGTAGATATTTTCAAACACAGGCAGTCCAACAATTTGATCGAAACGCGCAAGACCTGCACTATTGCCTAATACACCAATATGCAAATCAAAGCCATAAATAGTAACATACCAAGGCGGTGCGGCCGGATAAATATAATAAATGATAAAGCCTACAAGATTAACCAGAAAAAACACCAAGGAGAATTTTGTAAAAAGCAATTTATCTTTAATAAAAAGGTAAACGCCAAAAGCAAGTGGTATTGGCACCCAATTGATATAAAACAAGCCGGAAATGATATCCAGAAACTTGGTATTGTAGATGGCAAAATATTCGTTTGG
>JBFHQD010000174.1:0-6783 GCA_041592395.1 Bacteroidales bacterium
ATAAAAAGCGAGTTCGTACTCTTTAGCTTATCTTTATTTCTCATAAAAATGCCATTCGCGCAGATGCGCCCAAACCTTAGGAGATAGAAAATGTCGAACGTCTTTTCCTTCTTTTATCGCTTTGCGGATAAAACTGCTCGAAATATCCATTTGTGGCGCATCAAAAAATCGAATATCGCCTTTGGCTGTAAACTCTTCTTTCTTAAATCCGGGACGAGCATAAACGTAAAGCGGATAATAATCGAGTATCGTTTGATAGTTTTTCCATTTGTGGAAACTACTCAAATTATCGCCGCCTACAATTAAACAAAATTGATGATTTGGGTGCTTTTCGTGCAAGTACGTGAGTGTGTCAATTGTGTAAGAAGGCTGTGGTAAACGGAATTCAATATCAGACGAACGAAAACGGAAATCGTCTTCAATGGCAAGCTGCACCATTTCCAAACGTTGGTAATCTTCGAGCAAAGTCTTTTTTTCTTTCAAAGGATTGTGAGGCGAAATAACAAACCAAATTTCCGTTAAATCGCTAAATTCCAGCATATAATTGGCAATGGCTGTATGGCCAATGTGAATGGGATTAAAACTCCCAAAAAACAAGCCTATTTTATGGGGAACACTACTCATTTATTTAAAAAAAGTTGAATTTGTTTTTTTGTTTCTTCAATGGCTTTTTCAAGCTCGTCGTTTACAATAATTATATCAAACTGTGGCGCATAACCCATTTCGTGAGCACTTTTTGCCAAGCGTTGTTGAATACTGGCTTCATCGTCAGTAGACCGATTGCGTAGTCGATCTTCCAACACCGCCAAGGATGGTGCTTTAACAAAAACGGCTAAAGCATCATCGCCAAAATATTTTTTAAGATTCAATCCTCCAACAACATCCACATCAAAAATGGGATACTTTCCGCTTTCAAATATACGTTCGATTTCACTTTTCAAAGTGCCGTACGAAATATTTTCGTATACTTCTTCCCATTCAACAAACTCGTTGTTTTCAACCTTTTGTTTAAATTGTTCGGGGCTGACAAAATAATAATCTTCGCCTTCTTTTTCAGTTTTTCTACTCGGCCTACTGGTAGCCGAAACCGAGAAAGAAAAAGGGAGTCCGGCTTTAAGAAGCGCATGCACCAGCGTTGTTTTTCCTGAACCGGAAGGCGCTGAAAAAATAAATACCTTGCGTTTTTTCATTATAAAATATTCGAAAGTTGCTCCTTAATTTTTTCAAGCTCGTCTTTCATCATTACAACAAGCTTTTGAATATCTGCACTGTTGGCTTTTGAGCCAATGGTATTGATTTCGCGACCGATTTCCTGAGCAATAAAATTGAGTTTTTTTCCATTAGCGCCCTCGTCATTAATCGTCTCTATAAAATAATCTAAATGACGAGCCAATCGGACTTTTTCTTCGGTAATATCCAGTCTTTCAATATAATAAATCAACTCTTGCTCAAACCGATTGCTATCAAAAGAGGCGTCTTCAATTAGGCCATCCAAACTTTTCTTAAAGCGCGTTTTTAAAAGATCAATACGAGGTTCTTCAAAAGGAACTACGGCTTCGGAATATTCTTTAATCAAAGCAATGCGTTGCATAAAATCTTGGAGCAGTGCTTTTCCTTCGTCTACGCGATAAGCATTGATGTTTTCTGCAGCAAGTTTTAAACCTTTTTCAACTTCCAACCATTCGTTTTCGTTTAAATCTTCCACCGGCGAGCTTAAAACATCGGGCATTTTTAAAAGGGTGCTTAATAAATTGGGATCTTCTGGTAAGTGAAGCTGATCTTTTAGGTCCGAAATTTGTTTTAAATAAGCTTTGGCTGCCGCTTGATTTACCTTTACTGATGTGTCTACACCTTTGTTTTCGATACTAAGGCTTAACTCAATTTTACCGCGTTCCAAAACCGTATTAAAGAGCGTTCTGATTTGCGGCTCTTTTTCTTTATAGAGCGAAGGAATACGCGAAACAAAATCGAAATACTTACTGTTTAAAGCTTTAATTTCGATGGTGATGCTTTTATTTGGTAATACGACAAGGGCTTTTCCGTAGCCGGTCATTGATTTAATCATAATTCAATCTTTTTGCAAAGATAAGATTTATAGAAAGACTATAAATAGATTAATTGCAGAGCTGATTTTAATCCTTACTTTTTCGAATCAAATAAAATGAAATTAGAGTTTAATTTATCCCAATACTCCGTCTCTTTTGTTTTCAATTATTTAGGCATTAAAATTTTTTAAAACGAAAAAAATTCCTTGAAAAAAGGGATGCTTAATCTAAGTAAATGAATTATAATATACAGATAGTCAGCTTTATATATATGATTTCTAAATTCTTAATATCGGCGTATTTACATAGATTAAATATAAATTAGGTTGGAGCTAAATTTGCCCAAAATTTTTGAACTATTTTTGCGCAAAAATTAAGCAAGCTTAGTTTTTAAAGCCAAAACCTAAAGTTCTTAAAACATGAAAAATACTTCTTTGAAATGGAGCCGGTTTTTTTACACCTGGTTGATGTTAATGGTCGTTTGGTATGCCTTTACGGTTAGTTTAGCTACTGCCGAAATTGTGACCGGACTTTTCGTTACAGGCCTTATTGCCGCCTTAAATTTCACTTCGTTTACCCATTACGGATTTCGTCTTTTTCATCCCCGAAGATTGCTGTATATCGTGCAGTTTTCCTTTGTCTTTTTAGTGGCTTTGGTGAAAGCAAATTTTCAGGTGGCTCGAATTGTAATTAATCCAAAACTACCTGTAAATCCCGGAATTGTTAAATTCAAATCAAGCCTAAAATCTGATTTCGCTAAAATGGTTTTGGCTAACAGCATTACGCTTACGCCCGGAACACTTACGGTTGATTTAATCGAGGATGAATTTTATATTCATTGGTTAAAAATGACCAGTCACGACGAAGCCGGCATTTACGAAGCCATTGCTGCTGATTTTGAAAAAATTCTCATCAAAATATTTGATAAATAGATATGATCTTCGAAGACTATTTTAATCTGGTAATTATCGCTATCATTTCCCTCGGCATTCTCTTGGGATTTGTGCGGTTTATAAAAGGCCCCACTGCGTCTGATCGTGTGGTGGCACTTGATACCATGTCCGTTTTAGCGATTGCTGCCATGGTTTTTATGGCGCACGTTTTTGGGCGTTTTATTTATGTTGATGTTTCATTGGTATATGCTGTTTTAGGCTTTATTGGCGTTTTGGCATTTGCTCGTTATTTGGAGGGAGGCATATAATATGGAAACAATTTTTACATACTTAGGCTATTTTTTTGTAAGCGTTGGGGCACTTTTTTTGTTTCTTGGTGCTTTGGGCATTATTCGTATGCCCGATTTATATACCCGAATTCAAGCCGGAACTAAAGCATCTACTTTAGGCGCCATGAGTTTGATCTTGGGCGTGGCTTTTTTAGAACCCGAATGGTGGATAAAATTAGTGTTGATGATCTTGTTTATCGCTTTTTCTAATCCACTAAGCTCGCATGCCATTGCGCGCGGTAGTTATAAAGATAAACTTAAACCATTCTCGCAGGAGCATGTAGATGCCTACGAAGAAGTGGAAGAAAATAAGGAGGATTCGAAATGAGTTGGTTAGTAATTCCGATTGTGGCCTTGGTTATTTTAACCATTGGAGCCGCCATTTATGCCGTAGTTTCAAAAAACTTACTTTTTGCCGTGGTGGCTACCGGTTTGGTAAGCTTAGGCTTATCCTTGTTCTTTTTTATTCTTCAAGCTCCTGATGTGGCGCTTACAGAAGCCGCCATTGGTGTGGCTTTAACAACGATTATATTTATCATAACTATTCGTAATACCACGGATAAAGAAACCTGTTGCGACGAGAAAACAGCTCCTGCAGAAATAAAGAAAGGAGAGGCGAAATGATTAAAAGATTAGTCGTATTTATTATTATTGCGGTAATAGGTTTTTTCTTGGTTGATGTTATAAACCATATTCCTTTTGGCGAACATCGGGCCAATGTAGGTGATTATTATCTCGATAAAACACCAAGTGAGTTAAAAGTTTCGAATACCGTAACCGCTATTGTAGTGAATTATCGTGGATTCGATACTTTGGGCGAAGTTACCGTTTTGTTTTTGGCCGCTACCGGCTTGGCTAGCATTATGTATCGCCGTCGTCGTAAGGGCGAACAACAAATTCGCGCCAAATTGCCTTCCAGTCGGATTGTTCAAATAGGAAGTCAAATCTTGTTTCCGCTTATCATTTTATTAGGCGTTTATGTGTTTATTCACGGACATTTATCTCCGGGTGGAGGTTTTCAAGGAGGAGCCATTATTGCAACGGCCACTTTGTTGATGCTTATTTCTTACCGGAAATTTAAAGTCAACCACAATACAATAAGCTGGATAGAATCGATTGCCGGAATCGTATTTGTTTTGGTCGGCTTTGTTGGTCTGCTATTAGGAACAACTTTCCTTCAAAACTTTTTACCTACGGGCGAATTAAACGATTTATTGAGTGGAGGTATCATCGGAATTATTTATGTAGCTGTTGGCTTTAAAGTCGCTTCTGAACTTGCCGGTGTTATCGATACGGTTTTGTTAAACAATAGGCCCGGAGCCAAAAACGAAAATTAAGACAGCATGATGAACGAATTTTTAACGATCAGCTTTTATGGAACAGCAATTGCCCTTATCTTAATTGGGCTCTATGCGGCCTTGGCTAAGAAAAATCTGCTCAAGATCGTCATTGGTCTATCTATAGTAGATTCAGGCCTTCATTTGCTTTTTGTAGCCATCGGATATATTAGTAACGGAACAGCGCCTATTTTTTCACCCGAAGTTTTAGGTTCGGCTCAACCTATGGTTGATCCCGTACCCCAAGCCCTTGTACTTACTGCAATTGTTATCGGCTTTGCCGTTACTGCCGTAGCACTTTCGCTGGTTATCCGTTTGTACAGACATCATAATACTGCAGCTATTGACGAAATAAAGAATTTAAAATGGTAATTTCTCCAGTACATTATATCGCTCTTCCGCTTATGGCGGCCTTTTTAATTCCTTTGTTTGGGAAATTAAACAAGGATTTAGTACGACTTATCCCCGGATTAGTTTTGCTTTACCTTTCCTATATTTCTGTCGTTTTAATGACGCAGGTCATTAGCCTAGACACAACCATTATCGAAGTTATTGCCGGCTGGTCGCCTCCTTGGGGAATCAATTTGGTGTTTAGTCCGTTTACCGGATTTTTAGTGAGTTTGTTCAGCATGCTTGGCTTTTTAATCTGGTTGTACACCTATAATTTCAAACCTGAAATCGACTATGCGCAAACACAAAAGTTTTATGTGTTATTTATGATGCTAATCACCGGCACCATTGGTGTAGTTTTAACAGGCGATATTTTCAACTTGTTTGTGTTTTTAGAAATAACAGCTATTTCGGCGTATTCCTTAACGGCCTTTTATCGCGAACGCGATGGCGCCGAAGCCGCGTTTAAATATCTTTTAATCGGATCTTTTGCTTCTTTCTTAATTCTTTTAGCCATTGTGCTGCTTTACACACAAGTGGGTACCTTAAATATGGCTGAAATCGCACTAAAAATGCCCGATGTAAATCCCTATATGAAAGGCGTAATTTTGATTCTTTTCTTTGTCGGATTTGGTATTGAAGCAGAAATGTTCCCGCTTAACGGTTGGGCGCCCGATGTGTATACGCAAGCTCCCGGACCTATCGGAGCTATTTTTTCCGGTATGGTTGTTAAAGCTGGTATTTATTCGCTGATACGCGTAATTTATACCTTGTTTGATATAAGCGAAATATTGCCGCTTCTTATCATAATGGGAATTATTACTATGGCTGTAGCCGAAGTTATTGCCTTACGTCAAGGCAGACTGAAACGGATGTTGGCTTATTCCAGTATCGGTCAAATGGGTGTGGTTTTAGTCGCCTTCGGAATTGGTACTTACGAAGCTGTTTTTGCAGCTATCTTCCTGATGTTTAATCATGCCATTATCAAAGGCATGTTATTCTTAAGTGGTACTTATTTGGTCTATCATTCTACGGAAAAAAACATAGCCGATCTTGATGGAATTGGTAAGCAAATGCCCTTTACTTCCTTCCTTTTTGCTTTAGGTGCTTTAGCCATTGTTGGTTTGCCTCCTTTTGCAGGATTTTGGAGTAAATTGTATGTGCTTATGGCTGCCGCCGATGAGCGTTTAATTTGGGTTATTGCCATCATCTTAGTGGTGAGTGTAATCGAAATCGTTTATTATTTCCGTGTTATTCATCGCATTTATTTTAAAGAGCGAACATCCACTATCGAAATAAAAATTCCAAGTATAAATGCCAAGTTTGTCATGCTTGTTTTGGCATTAATCATAGTCGTAATAGGTGTTTATCCCGATTTAATTTCAGGTTTGATCGAGCGAGCCGCTGCCGATTTACTCGATAAGCAACATTATATTCAATCGGTTTTGTCTGTAGGGCGTAATTAAAAAGAAAAAGAAATGAATAGTTTAATACTCATATTAACTTTGGTTTTTGGCGGAGCGATACTTAGCTTTATTTTAAATAAGTTTCTGCCCGCTCTTCTCAACGCTTTTATTGTGCTGATGATGTTGGCTGCATCTTATCTCTTTTTTACGATAGACAGCACACAACAAATCAATTTCGAAATTGGTGGTATCCATTTGCAATGGGGCTTTACCTCAGCTAGCTATTTATTTGGAATTATCGTTGTGGTTTTAGGATTCTTAGCCATTCTCTATTCAACGGCTTATATGCAGGGCAAAGACAGATTGGGCTATTTCTATATGAA
>JBFHQD010000175.1:0-6770 GCA_041592395.1 Bacteroidales bacterium
CCAAACATTTCGATTACTCAATAATTCCAACACAAAGCACCGATTTTAATTATTTGCAAGAAAGTATTGGCGATTTAATGCATCAAATAGAAAAAACATTTGAAAGCGAACGCGAATTTATCGGGAATGTTTCGCACGAATTGCTCACGCCGATAAGTATTCTTAAAATCAAACTGGATAATTTTACGAGCAATTCGCAACTCTCGGTTGATGAAATGTTAAAAATATACGAAGCAAAAACGACATTGAGTCGATTAACAAAAATGGTGCGCGCCTTGCTCCTCCTTTCTCGTATTGAGAATAGAGAATATATGAAAAATGAATCTATTCAACTCGCCCCTTTTCTGAGCGATATCCAAAACGAATTTCTAGATAGAGCCGAATTAAAAAGACAAAACCTAAGCTTTACCAATTCAGCGGGTGAAGCACAATTTATAGGAAATGCTGGACTGTTTCGCATATTAATTAGCAATCTGATTAGCAATGCCATTAAATACACGCCCGAAAAAGGACGTATCGAACTCTTCCTTAATAAGAATGCCGATCAGCTTATTATCATCATTAAAGACAATGGTCGGGGCATTAATGAAAAAGATTTAGGTGCTATTTTCGATCGCTTTAAAAAATTTGGCAAACAAAAAGAAAGTTTCGGATTGGGTTTAGCCTTAGCCAAAGAAATAGCTGATTATCTCAATATCGAATTAAAAGTAGAATCTTTACTGCATAAAGGAACAAGTTTTGAGCTTATCCTTTAATGAGAAGTTTTATAAAAACGCAGGCTATTTCACCCTTTTTCGTACTTTTAAAGTTCAAATTGAAGTAAGAAATGAGCAATAGAAAATTAATTTTTGGCTGTATGGGCCTAGGAGGTTCTTGGGATACTACTCCTCTAAGTAAAAAACAACAAAACCAAGCCGATAGCACCATTGAAACAGCCATAAATGCCGGAATAACTCACTTCGACCACGCCGACATTTATACTTATGGAAAAGCAGAGCAAGCTTTTGGTAATTATTTAAAAAGGAATTCTTCGCTCCGTGAAAAGCTTTTTATTCAATCCAAAACAGGAATCATTTTAAAAGCCGGCCCTTTACAGTCGAGTATTTACAACCTTTCAAAACCTTATGTTTTGCAACAAGTCGATCTGATTTTAAAACGATTATCTATTGATTATCTTGATGCATTGCTTTTGCACAGGCCCGATCCCCTAACTTCGATGGAGGATTTGGCTAAAACTTTGCACGTATTAAGAGAATCGGGAAAAGTAAAGCACTTTGGCGTGAGTAATATGTCGGCTTCGCAAATTCAGTTGCTTCAATCTTATTTTAACGAACCTTTGTTTGGCAATCAAATTCAATTGAGTTTAGCGCATCCGTTTATGCTTGATCTGGAAGTTTGGGTAAACCGAGAAGAATCGCCAAAAGATGCCGGTTTAACAAATTTATTGGCCTATTCGCAAAAAAATAAATTGAGTATTCAAGCCTATAGCCCTCTGGCTCAAGGAAAATATGGAAAACCCGATTTTACGGACAAAAAAGACAAAAACACCGCCAAGCTGTTAGTCGAATTGGCCGAGAAGTACAACACGAGTATTTCCGGGATTTTACTGGCTTGGTTGTGGAAAATCCCTGCCGATATTCAGCCTATCATTGGGACGACTAATTTAAAACGCATACAGGAATGCGCAGGAGCACTGACCATTCATTTATCGAGAGAAGAATGGTACGCTTTGTGGATTTTGGCTAAAGGCTATAAATTGCCTTAGCTTAGCGAACTCATGAGATTTACTTTCTTTGCTACAATATCAGCAAGGCTAGTCGATTTTAGATAATCGATAATTTGTGTGTTTAATCCTTTCCAAAAATCGAGAACGGCACATTCTTTTTCCCGATCGCACTCAAAATTTTCGCACAAACAATCAATCACACAAATGCCATTTTCAAAAGCTAAATGGATGTCATACATGGTGATTGATTCGGCACTTCTATTTAATTTATAACCGCTTTTCCTGCCTTTAAAAGAACTAATTAATCCGGCTATTTTTAATGCGGCAATGATATGATCGAGGTATTTAACCGATAAATTTTGCTTTTCGGCAATGTCTTTTTGAAAAACACCCTCTTTTCCCTCTTCCATAGCAATTTCAATCATAGCCCTGATTCCATACCTTGTTTTTGTACTAAACCGCATTTTATTTCTTTTAAGATGAGTACACTAGCACTTCAAAGGTAATTAAAATTGTATCCTTAACCTGAACCAAACCAAAAAATTTATTCGGAGGTATTAAACCAAAATCAGTAAGCTTAATACTGGCAACACCCTTGTATAAACGTTCGGTTTTCGATAGTTCTTCTGCTTGACACTTTACTTCGATAAGCCTTTTTATGCCGCCAATCTGTATCTGAACATAGCCTTTTTTATGCTTTTCAAGAATCTCTTCAGATTTACAAAATTCCTCATCGAATTGAATAAAAATAGACGGGAATTGATCAGCCCTAACCAATTGCTTAAAATTTCTTTTTATTTGATTGTTTTGGGCATCAAACTCATTTATGGGCAACTCAAAAAGTTTGTCTGTTTGAAGACTATCGGCAGGAAGCTTATTTTCGAAAAGATTCAGTTTAACGTTTCCGGCATATTTAAGCCAAAAATCACTAATATTTGATTCCCCATGAATCATTACATTCTTTAACTCAAATTCTGTAAACGCAGCTTGTGTTCTCATCGTTATCATTGGCCCGACAAAAAAAAGAAACAACAATATCTTTTTGGATATCATCTTACTAACAAGTAATTTTATTTTGTTAAGCATAATCTAGAATATAAAAAGAACGGATATGAACAAAGCCATATCCGTTCCACTACAAAAAACCAATTAAAATGAAATTGCAGCCTCAATAACTAAGCCTTTAAATTCACCACCATCTAAATCACCATGAGCAACACCATCGTATTGTTGATTTACATAATCAAGTTTTACTAATACACTGCTCAACATATTCCAGCCACCACCAAAATTGGTGCGAACAACTGTAGAACCTTCATTGTCGGAAACTCTATTATAACGAGTACCAAAATAGAAGCTACCTGTGCGATAAATGGCTTGTACAGCAGTTTGTGTAAAATGTTGATCAAGTTCATTTCTAACCCCGTTCATATTTTCGTAAATTCCGAATACTTCTAAGCCATGGAATTGAACAAAAACGTTGGCCATCAAAGAAGTCATTTCTGTTTGTCCACTAGAAGGATCCCAACGTCCGGAGCGGAAGTTGTCATCAGCATCAGCAGCTTGCATAACATTGTAATAACGGGCACCTGCACGGTCGCCACCCCAAAGATAAGAACCGCTATGTCCTTTTGGAACGTGGTATCCGGATAAAGTAGCACGCAAACGCAAGTCTTCATTCACTTTTGTATCATAACCTAATTTCCAGTTAAAAACCAAATCTTTACCTAAATCGTTACCTCTTCCGTAGTTCATACGTCCGTTGTTACTTCCAACCATGGCGATAATGCCTTTGTTGCGGTACATAATTTCCATTCCTGGATTGGTAGTGTAGGCATCCATAATCCAGTTACCAACAAATGGATTTGTAGTCACCGCACCATTTGTAGAACGATAAAAATGAGCATCGCCATAATTAGGATTGAAAACACCTGCTTTAATTGTAATATACTTCATAATATCCTTAGCTGCAGGAAGGAATGGAAGATAATCGATAATCATATAGCCACCTTCAACCCATGCTTCGTTGTGGTGACGAGAAGACATGAAGTTATTGATATAAACACTAATACCAGGAGCTAAATCGGCATTTACACTTAAATTGGCCGTTGGTAAGTTGAAATTATGCTTGATATCCAATAAAGGAATAGAAGCCGAATGATTAATTGATTGATACTGTAGGGCAAAATCTGCTCCCATAAAAACTCTTAAGTCCTTAAAATTATCAGGATTGATTTTTTCCTGTTCAAATTGCTGAGCAAAAACGCTAAGCCCAAAAAATAAGCTAAATAAAATTAATATTGATTTCTTCATTTTGTGATTGTTTGAAATTTGTAAATTTTTTGAGTTGTAATTGTTTTGAATTTGTATTTATTGTTGATTTTATTTATTAAAATGCAGTTCAAAATTTGCCACGATATCACTTCCTGTGGTAATTGCTCCAAACATAAGTCTTGGAGGTTCTACTTCATAATCTTCCATATGAATTGGAAAAGCAAACTGAAAAGAAAGCCCTTGATCATTTTTGGCCAAAACATCGAGTTCAACTTCTTTTTTAACACCGGCAATTTCCAAAACACCTTTAATTGTATTTCTAATACCTGAACTGTTGATGTTTATTTTTTGCGGCGTGTTTGATTTGAATTTTATGCTGGCAAAATCTTTCATTTTCAGAGCCTTTTGCGCAACATCATCCATCTTTTTATGTTCACTTTTTAATTGATCTACGGGCAATTGAAATTCTATTCCTAATATTTCCAGAACATGATCCTCCGGTGTGTTAGAAATTTCCAGCGTGCATTGCTGAATGGGAGCATCCATTTCCCAATCGTGTAAACTCGAAGTTCCGGTTATTTGTACTTTACTATCAGCGAATACTTTGTAAGTAACAGCTTGTGAAAATCCGGAATTTAATCCAACGAGAACAAGTGTAAAGCTTAATATAGCTTTTAAAAGGTTGATTTTTAGTTTTTTATACATATCCTATTTTTCCTATTGTTTTGATAGGACAAAAGTACAATCCCTAAAATTTTCAATTGTTACACAATTAACAGAAAAACTTATACAATTTTCAGTTTTGAAAATTGCAAGTCAAATTAGTCGACGAAAATCTGAAATCCGACAGTTGAACTAAGGCTTAGTATAGTACAATTCCGCACCCGGGCCGAGCGGCCATCCAAAATAGATCCAAACAATTAATAATAAGGACCAGCTGATAAAAAACAAGATAGAATACGGAATCATGGTTGAAATGATAGTACCAATTCCCGCTTTATTATCGTATTTCTGAACATAGGCAATAATAAGAGCAAAAAAGCTCATCATCGGAGAAATTAAATTGGTAACGCTATCTCCTATTCGGTAAACTGCTTGAGAAAGCTCAGGAGAATAACCCATCAACATAAAAATAGGAATAAAAACGGGTGCCATAATGGCCCATTTTGCGGAAGCACTTCCCATAAGCATATTAATAGAAGCGGCAAAAATGATAAATAGAATCATCAACACATAGATATTCAAATCGGCTGCTTTTAAGGCTTCAGCCCCTTTTACAGCAACATAAATACCCAAATTACTTTCTTTAAAATAAGCGACAAACTGTGCTGCAAAAAAGACAAGGACAATATAAGTGGCAAGCGATTTCATGCTTTCGGCCATGCCTTTCATAACGTCGGCATCATTCCTAAATTTTTTGACGATTAAACCAAAAACTACACCTGCAATTCCGGCGACAAGAAATAAGAGCGTTACAACACCTTTAAGCAGCGGTGATTTTAGTAAGGCCCCATTTGGGCCTCTAAAAAATCCATCTTCGGGAATAAGCCCAATTAAAATAACGGCTGTAAAAGCAACAAGAATACCGGTCACCCATTTCAATCCTTTTCTTTCGTCTTGGGTTAAGGGATGCATATCTTCCACAAAAACACCTTCTTGTGGTGTATAAGATCCCAATCGGGGAACCACAATCTTTTCAGTCACCCAAGTACCAATACCCGCAATAATAAACGTTGAAACAACCATAAAATAATAATTGGCTGTTGGGTTTACATGGTAGCCGGGTTCAATAATTTGGGCCGCTTCTTCTGATAAACCGGCAATTAAAGGATCTATTGTTCCAAGAATAAGATTGGCACTAAAACCGCCGGAAACTCCGGCAAAAGCGGCTGCCATTCCGGCAATTGGGTGCCGACCCACAGCCATAAAAATAACACCGGCCAAAGGAATTAATAATACATAGCCTACATCAGAAGCCGCATTGCTTACTATTCCTGAAAAAACCAAAACAAAGCTTAGCATGCTTTTAGGTGAATTCAAGACCAGCATACGAATAACCACACCAATAAGACCACTATGTTCTGCAATTCCTATGCCCAGCATGGCTACCAAAACTATTCCTAAGGGAGCAAAATCTGTAAAATTCTCAACGGTTTTTTCAAGAATAAACCGCATACCTTCTAAAGAGAGAAGATTATTAACGGGTATAATTTCGTGGGTACTTGGATGCGCAACTTGCCAGCCTAGCAAATAACCAATCCAACTTATAACCAGCGTACTAAGCGCAAACAATAAAAATAAAGTAGCCGGATGAGGCAATGCATTACCTCCACGTTCGATGAGATTTAAAAATCTTTGAAATAGAGTAATTCTTGTTTTCGTAGCCATTTTGTATCAATTTGCGTTTAAAACCTTCTGCGACAAATATAAACATTTAGTTTTGGCAGCCAAGTCCATTTTGTAGTTTGAGAAACAAAGCAAGTAAATTGCTGTAATATAGATTTCAAAATCACAAAAATTCGAAAAATGGGTATTTCTGGTTGCCATTCAAAATCAGCAAGTAAGCCCACAGCTTCACAAAATAGAATTAATAGTAGAAATTATTAAGAAAAAAAAATACCTTTGTAAAAACACAAAATCATACTATGTTTCGCGCTAAAAACTATTTTATTTTTCTGCTTTTCTTTCTCTTATACAACACCGGAATTGCACAAAAAGGTATTGACGATACCGAGATCTACGGGCTAAATCCAATCGTCTATAATGGAGA
>JBFHQD010000176.1:0-6730 GCA_041592395.1 Bacteroidales bacterium
GACAATAATAATTTCGTAGGAAAACTTATTTTCCTGCATAACGCGAGAAATCCATTGGGTTAACTCACCAATGGATTCCGCTTCGTTATAAAGAGGTATTACTACCGATATATTCATTTATTTTATTTTCTTATAAATCGATCTAATCTGCTGATGCAGGATCTGGTTTTTTTGCAAAGATAGCAACAATTGCAGCAAGGATAGTACCAAAAATAACACTCATTACTAAACTCATTATGGCAATCATTCCACCGCTTGTAAATTTAGCGCTCATTTCCAAAGCGCGATCTAAATCAGCGTCAGAAATATTTGGATTAGATTCCAATATGGTTTCTTCAGCTTTAGCCAATTGACCGGCAATAAATTCAGGATCAATAAAATTCAAGAAAATATATTGATAAAGAACGCCAATAACTGCGGCAATTAATGTTACATAAAATCCGGTTCTAAAGGCTTCGCCATAGGACATAAAACCATTGTTAAACTTATCGCGCCAAGTTTTGGCTCCAATATACATTACAAAAGCTAAAATCAAATAGCCAACCATACCTAAACCTTTGACTTCCATCATTCCCAATAGCCATTGAATGAGAGAGAATGCAACCATTAAAATTCCGGCAATTACTCCGTAATTAACAGAATTTTTCCAAATTGATACTTTATTTTCCATAGTTTATTGATGTTTTTAGTTAATGTTTATGCAAACATAATAAAATAATTGTTTTTCTCTTAACAAATTAATGCTGATTAAACGTGATGAACTTCGACTTGATCTTGCAAATAAACCAAGTAAGATTCGGGTTTTGGGAAATCCATCTGCGCCAGCAACTCGGCATAGGCTTTAATTTGTTTTTTGTTTTTTTCGTTCGACTTACCGGTTTTATAGTCGATAACAATTGTTTTATCATTAAAAAATACTAATCGATCCGGACGATGAAATTGTCCAAAAGAATCGATAATATCTGTTTCATTGGCAACGTTTAATCCATCGGCATAAAAAGCACCCAAAACCGAATGATTTACAATCTGATGGATATAATCCGCAATCTTTGTTCGGTCTTCTGTTTTTATCAATCCATTGTATAAAGCACTATTAATGGCTTTTGGCACATCCGTTTTGCTGTATATATGAGCAAGTACTTCGTGGACAGAAATTCCCCAGAGCAATTGCGCATCTTCTTTTTTCAATTCATCCAAAGGCGAATTAGATAAGCTTATATGATGGCGCCAAAAAGCACCGTCAAAAGACTTCAAATAATAAAAACGGGCATCATCAATGGGCGCCTTATCCGGTTTTCGAATATTTTCGCCAAATCGATAAATCATATCCTCAATCAAATAAGCCTTTTTATCTTCTAGAAATTCGCTAAACAAAAGAGAGGGTTTTATCGAATCGTAAACGGTATCCGATTTTTTCTTGTTCTTTGTCGCTTTAACCGTATTTGATAAAATAGAAAGGCGATGTTTGGCTCTTGTTAATGCCACGTAAATAATATTAATATCGTCTAACTTTTGATTTTCTTGCTCTTCCGTATAAGCCTCTGAAAAAGGGGTTTCTTTAAGTGAGTTTAGCGAAAAGGGAAATGATTTTAAGTGCTCAAATTTCTCTAGGCGAGGGTTGAGCCAACTTTTATTGTTTCTTTTATCTGTATTTAAGCTCTTATCAAATAGCGCATAGATAACTACCGGATATTGCAATCCTTTGGCTTTAAAAACCGTTTGTATTGTAATCGCATTTAAGCCGCTGGGCATTTCAATAAAAAAATCGTTTTCGTGCTCTTCCCACCAAACTAAAAAATCGCTGAGCTGATTGTAAGTACTTCTTTTAAACTCGTGCAAAGCATCCAAGAAAAACTGAATATAAGGATCGGGGGCCAACAGATCGAAAATCTTTAATACAGATTCGGCCAACTCGTAAACATCGCTTTGGTTTAGTTCGTCCGTATTTATCGTGTATCCATTTTGTTCGAGTAATTCATAAAAACGCTTAGAAATTTCCTTTTCAGAATTCCCTAAATCCTTTATTAGCTGATGAAAATCTGTCCAAGTATAGGCTCCAAGACGATTTTCTTTAAGCAGAAAACGGATCATTTCTACCTTAAATACAATCTCCTCCGGAAAACGCAAGGCTTGAAAAAAGCTGAATAAAAATTTAACTTTTGAAGAGGACGAAACGCGTAAACCAACAGAAGAAATAACCGGTATATGATGTTCTAAGAGCAAATCTGCATAAGCCGTTGCTATGCCATTTTTCCTCACCAATACCGTGATATCACTATAGTTATAGCCCTCATCCACTGCGCTTTGAATAGCAGTAATCAACGCTTTATGTTCAAGTTCTTCATCTTCCTCAACCAAACGAATATCCACTTGTCCAAAGCCCTGATTATCTTCGGCATGCGTTTGTTCTACCTGATCGTAAACCCGTTTTGCATTTGAAGGCAACCAATTGGATTTCTGAATAAATTGAAAAAAATCATTATTAAAATTGACAATGTTTTCGTCGGATCGGTAATTTACCTGCAAAAATGCTTCTTGATAATTCTCTTTTAGTATGCGTTCGCGATCGATGCTCAGCTGATCTTTTTTATTTAAAAGCGCGGGCAATTGGACAAATTGTTTGACTTCGCCTCCACGCCAGCGATAAATCGACTGTTTGCCATCGCCCACCAAAAGGTTGTAATTGTTTTCTGAGAGACTGTTTTCGACCAACGGAAGCAAATTATTCCATTGCAACGAGGAAGTATCCTGAAATTCGTCGATTAAAAAATGTTTGTACCAATTTCCTATTCGTTCGTAAATAAATGGAGCCGGCTCACCGGCAATGGCTTGAGCAATGAGTTTATTAAAATCGGAAATATGCAAAACATTCGATTCCGTTTTAAGCTGAAAAATGATCTTTTCGATTTCGTTTAAAACAAGCAAAGGATAAATCTGTTTCGAAATTTGTTGATAGGTGAAGTATTGATCCAGATTTTCCTCGATATACTCCATTAAGCGATGAAAATGGCTTTTTAATTCCTCCTTTATCTGCTCTATTCTAGCATTTTCATCACCCTCATTTTTCCCATATACCCATTTATCCTCATTAATAGACAATAAAACTCGACTTCCGGGCTTAATTTCGTCATCTTTAAAGTTGGGCTGCGATAATTTCGAAAACCAATTGCAAATATTTCCCTTAGCATAGTAAAAATTGGTGCAATCGAGATTTTTAGATTGAATGAGCTGTTTTGCTTTTTTAGCTTCTCGGTTGACAAAAGTTTTAAATTTAGTAATCTCAGCAAAAACATCCTCCTTAATCTTCAGTAAATCTTCGATGTTGAGCTTACGCAAATCGACAAGATATTCTTCTTTTACATCGTCCAATAAGTTCCTGGCCAAAGCCCTGAGATCAGCATCAATTTTACGCGATTTATCAGTTCCAATTTTATGCAAGGAAAAATCGAGCAAGACCTCTGTTAAAGTCGGATTCTCCTCACCTACCCTGTTTATCAAATCATTAACAGCCGACTTTAACAAATTAGTCGTCTCCAACTCCACTTCAAAACTGATGGCAATACCTAAATCGTGGGCAAAAGATTTTATAACGCGATGCGTAAAACTATCGATGGTACTTATGGCAAAATCGGAATAATTATGCAAAATTAAAAGGAGCAAGAGTTGGGCTTGCTTTTGAATTTCTTCTATTGCCTTGGCCTTTGACTCCTTTTCTTGCAGCGAAAAAAATTTCTTGTTCGAAGCGATTATTAGATTGAAAATAAAATCGAGCTGCTTTCCTTCCTGATAATTGATTATTTTGATAAGGTAAGTCAAAATGCGCTCTTTCATTTCGTTGGCGGCATCTTTTGTAAAAGTCAAAGCCAGAATATGCTTGAAATTATCAGGCTTTGGTAAACTGAGTTTCAAATACTCAATGGCCAAAGTGGTTGTTTTTCCAGAGCCCGCAGAAGATTTATAGACTACAAAGTTTTTCATTGAGGTCGTGTTTTGTATTTTCCGGCATTAGAAGCTCTTGTTTGGGCGGTTTCGCTTTGATTTGGGAGAATTTTATCCGGCTCGACTTCCGTTTCTTTTTTGGGTGTTTTCTTTCTTTTAAACAATTCATTTACAAAATTGAATTCTTTTCGATAAAAAACTCCGACTCCTTGGGTATAAGGCGCGATATTATCAAATAAATCGACTGTATTTGTGCGGTTAAAGGCTTTTAATCGAAAGCGACCATCTTTCGTTATTTTAACTTCCACATTGATATCTCCAACAATATTACTCGTATTTGAACTGGGGACATTATTCATATTTTGATAGCCAAAATTACCATCTACCGTCACGCGTTCGTTAAACAATTGCGTAGAAAGTGCCACTTCAACTTCTTCATTTGTTATGGCTCCTCCCGGTCGGTAATTTATACCCACATCTAAATCATTACTGATTTGCGAAAGCCAATTCCCTAACTGATTTGCAACCAATTGCAGAGAAGATCCACCAACGCCCGAAGCAAAAGCTTCGTTAACATAGGCCGAGGCAAAACTAAAACTGTTTAAAACCAAAAGCGACAACATTTGTTGCGACATCTCCGCTTCATTAGTGGTATCAATCTGACTAAAAACAGATTGCCTAACTTCTTCGGTAGAATTCGGAAATTCGAAGCCAAATTTTACGTGAGGGTTTAAAATTTGATCGCTTAGTCCTATAACACAATCAACAGGTACGCGTGTTCTAAAAGATGTATCTTGAATAGTACCAAGTGTATTCAGCGAAGTTTTTACGTGGTAAATGGCTTTCATATTTAACATACCGGCATAAGGATCACCTGTCCACGAAATTGTACCCCCATCCACAAGATCAAATCGCTTTTTATACACGTTTTTAATAGAGAATAAAAAAGTTCCTTTACTTACCCGATATTCTCCGGCCATTGTAAAATTACCGGCCCGATTTAAATTGAGGTTTAAATCGCCGGAACCTTCTGCTTGAATATTGCCCAAATCGCCGGGCAAAATAAGATCAACACTGGCATCGGGGTTAAGCGATAATTCCATATTTAAACTAAAACTGGACGGCTCTGTCACTTTTTTTACAATGGGTTTATCCGCATTTGCCTTTTTGGGATTGACAAAAGTGATAAATTCATTTTCCGACACATCCGCAGTTAAATTGATAGGAATAACCATTTCCGTTCCTTTGTTAGGCGAGAGGTAAATCTCCATACCCAAGTCATCAAAAGGACCATTAATCTCGACCGATCCGTTAACAAAGGCTTTTCCATAATACATAGAGTTCATCCCCCGTTTAGTATTTAAGCCCAATAAACCACGTGGCCATACGGAAAGATCGACTCCAAAATCTGTTAAATGATTATGAAACAAACCACCATATACCGGCGCTTGATTGTTTAGCTCATCAACCAAAACGGCATTGCGCAAATCGATAAAATAATTATCAATTTCCGCATTTCCATTAAACTTATAGTTTGTATTGAGATAAATAATTCGGAATCCAACGGTATTAAACTTTACATTTCCTCTGATATCCGGTTTATCGAGCCGGCCGCCTATTAATACATTTCCCGAAATATCGCCATCCAAATGATCGATGAGCGTATATAGAAATGGACTCACAACTTGGAAGGGCAAGCGATCGAGATACAATGAAAAATCAAGTGCATTTTCCGGCTTATTTGGATAATAAAACCCTTCAAAAACAAGAGGTTTGGTCAGCGTATTATTGTCTTGAACTTTTTCAATATCGGCATTGATAAATATGGATTTATCCAGATTTCGTTTCGAATTAAGTGTAGCATCTCCAATGAGTTCTTTATTGATTTTCAGATCGCTCACTTTTAAATTGGATAGAAAATCCATATTTGCAAACACATTGATAAATTGGATATCGCCATTTATTAAACCATCCAAATCGAGGCCTTGATAATTGAGCAAAATATCAAAATTGGAAAGATCGAAATTGGTGAAGTTAAACTTAAAAAGCTGATTTTGCTGCTGATCGAGTTCTCCAATCAATTCTACCAACTGACTACCCGAGTAAAAGCTTACTTTTTCGAAAAGCAAACTGTTTTTATTTACTCTGAATTTATTTTCCGGATTGATATACCATACGGTATCGTTGATTATTAAATCGGCTTTTTTTATCTTGATATCGATCTCAGGCGCTTGACTTAAACTTATATAGCCTCCAATATCTCCATTATTCCGAATCGTTTTGAACTTGTTTTTCCAATTGAGTAAAAAATGAATACTGTCGCTTTTTGCTTGTGAAGAAAACTGGAAATTATCGATGCTAAATTGCACGGTATCATTCTCTTGCTCTTCTTTAAAAATGAGAGAGTTGACCAATAAATCCGCATTAAATGCTCGATTTTTATTGTGCATCTTTAGCTTGAGACTATCAAATTTTACCCCTTGATAATCCAGTTTCGGGAAATTTAACTGCGCATCAAGCACATTTCTTTCTAAATCGAAATTACCTGCCCAAGATCCATTTTCAGTAATTTGGAGTGGCTGTTGAAACAATGGGATTAGGCGCTCTAAATCTTTAAATTGAATATTCCATTTTACATTTTTCGTGAATAAAGTCGTATCCGCCACACTATTAGTTACGATATTGGGCAAATAATTGTGTAAAAACACGGAACCTGTACTTTTCATTTCACTGAGGAGAAACTCACCCGTAATATCCCCTTCAACAAAATCGGAATGCACACTTATTGTCC
>JBFHQD010000177.1:0-6640 GCA_041592395.1 Bacteroidales bacterium
TAAAACCCCAATACTGGTTGCGTTAAATAGTCCTTTAGGGACTTCAAGTGTATTCTTATCTACCGGAATATCTTGCGCTTTTAATAGTGAGGAACTCAAAATAAAAAGAAGTGAGATAAAGATGATTTTTATTTTCATGGTTTTCGTTTTTTAATACTTATAAACTAAAGAGGGAGAAAGTACTCAAATGGTTGCGTTGACGGAAAATATTTTTTATTATCACCAAACAAGAGTAAAAAGCCGTTTAAATGTTATTTATTTCATAAAGAGGCTTGAATTTGAAGGCTACAATCGATAAACATCTACTTTTGCATCCCTAAAAAATCACAAATTATGACAATCATCAGTTTTGGAGAATACAAAGAAGATATCAACTATAAAGTTCTAAACGAACGGGCAATGAGAGCCAGCGGAGGCCTTATGTTTTTAGCGGGTCTTTTGGCTTTTATAAATGGCTTTATTTTACTGAACTACATTGTTATACCTTTTGTTTCCGGTTTTTTAATGCTTAATTTTTTAATCGGAATATTTATCAACCCTAAGTTTTCACCCACTATGCTTATCGGGAGTTTACTTGTGCAAAAACAAAAGCCCCTTTATATTGGCGCTATTCAAAAGAAATTCGCTTGGAGTATGGGATTGACTTTATCAAGCTTGATTTTTATCTTATCGCTTTATCTTTTAAATGATATTTCGTTTTTCAAGCCGGTTTGCATGCTCTGTCTGATTTGCCTTACCGTAATCTTTTTTGAAGTTGCCTTTGGCATTTGCGTTGGTTGTAAATTCTATGATTTGGCAATTGGCCTTAATTTGATTAAAAAACCCGAAGAAAAACCGAATTGCATTGGCGATGCCTGCGAAAATTAGTCTTTAGCTATCGCGTTATTGAATCGATTTTTCACTTTTGAGTCTGGCTTAAGCAAGCGCCTTTTTTATATTTTTCAGCCAACTTGATTTTAGTACGCGTCTAATCCCTTTCCCATCAGAATTAGGGGGATATATTTTTCAATCCGCAACTCCCGCGTTTTGGATTGTTTTGGGGCTGAAAAATAAAGTTTGTAGGCTCTTTGTCTCCCCGGCGTCAACGATTCAAAAGCAGTTTTCAAAGTTGGGTTTTCGTTTAATTTTTTTTGAAATTCTTCAGGAATAGATATTTCTGCTGTTGTTTTAAAATTCACTTTCAATCCGGCCTTTTCCACTTCAATGGCTTCAAGAATATAAGCTTTCACAACGGATTCCAGTTTCGCTATTTCCTGAACATTTCTAAAGCGAATCTGACGTGCTGCTTGCACATGCTCCGTTTGTTGGACTAAGATCCCTTGCGTATCTTTTAATAAAGCACCTTTCATAAACAAAAGAGCACAGTATTCTTTAAATCCATGAATTAATACAATGTTTTTATTATGATAGGTATAGCAAGGCCAACCCCATTTTAATTCTTCAGTCAATTGACAATCCAACAAAATGGCTTGCAATTGCTCCATTTCTTTCTGCCACTTTTTTCCTTTTTTTAAATAGATTTCATCCATTATATTGCTCACCTTAATTAATTGACTCCCCGAATAAATATTAGCTACACTATTTCTCCGTCTCATTAATGTTTTTAGTCAGTTTTTTATTCGTGATTATAAAGCGAAATAAAATTATTCCATAAAATACTATAATTGGCAATTTCATGTAATTCCAATAAAATCCGGTTTTGAATCTATTTTTTTTATGTGTTTTAAGAGTTTAAGTTCATAGCATTGTTTTGGCAGATTTAACACAATACTTAAACTTAAAATAGCTAATAATCCCGTTTTTTCCCACTTAAAAATTTCGGAATCAAATACTTCAAACACGATTGATAAAAATAAAATTCCACCACTAAAAAGGGCCATGATTAAATACAAAATAGTAATTCGTTTCAGGAATTGAATTCTTTTTTCAATTCCTTTTTTGGGTTCTCCATAATTTGATTTTAAAGAACCAATAATGTTTTTCCTTTCGCTAATTTTCGTGTCCATATTGTAGCCAAATATTAATTATATACTAGGCCAACATAACCCACCCAATGCCTTTGATGTGCATCGGCAGTAACACCCATGCCAATATCTTTTGTTTCGATATGCTTGTTGTGAAAACTGCTTCGGTAATCGATTAAGGTTCCGAATAAACGCTGATGCTTGATTATACGATTTAATTCGTTGGCAAACATCATTCCAAAAGGAACATCATATCGACCGCACCAATACCATTTATAGACTCTAAAATCATTTGCTTCCAGCATGGTTTCGCTAAAAAGCTTTGCTTTTTCCGTGGACAATTCGCCGACCAAACATTGATCAATAATGGCATGTTCTTTTTCTACGACTTTTGCCGTTCCTTCATCATCCACTCCAAAAGGAGCCATTTTATCACTACTCCAATCCACATCGCCATAATGAATGGCATCGGTAGAAATTACAATTGCGATATCTTTTCCATATTCAAGATTTTCTGCTGTCATCAATTCAGCCAATGCGGTGGCTAATTCTTGAGCAAAGACTTCCAGCTTATCAAACTGCGAATGAGGAACTAAAAACGGAACAATTTCTACGGCTCTGTTTTTCCGTTGAAGAAAAGGCGTAATCGCTTCTAAAGAATGTTCCTCTTGCATCATGCTATCGTGGATAATATAACTTTCTGTCGGCATTTTTTTCAATAGTTTATCCCGCAGTGGCGAAATAGCGATGTCCCCATAAGTTCCGCTCCATGCATCGAAGGATCCGAAAACCAGCTTGTTCTCTAAATTAAATTTTTGTGCTTTATGCGCTACGCCAATCAACACAATGGTTTTTGCTTTAATACCGGCTAAAGTTTTCGCATACAGTCCACCGGCATAAGCGTAATCATCGTGTGGACAAATGGCCATTTTATAAACAGCTTCAGTGCCGATTTTATCTTCCGCATCCATTCGGGCAAAGATGCTGTCCAATTGCCAAGGGTATTGAGTAAATCCAATGGTATCGACCAAATGCCTGACTTTTATATTGGCTTTTGCCGACTTTTTACTCTTCTGCTCCTGGTTGGCACACGATAGAAGGAAGAGTCCCGCTAAGAAACTGAATATCCCTATTTTAAAAAGCTTAGTGTTTATTTTCATTGCTTATTTATTGGCTGATATACAAAAAGTGTTTATTCTGTTATCCTCATTAAAACATCAAATCCATGTCCTTATCCTTCCCTTTTTCCCACCAATCGTTTGGTATAACTGTCCAATTATTTAATGGTTTAGGTGTTACTACTTTCTCCTTTTCTATCCATTTCATTAAATAATAGCGGAGGTCTTTATTTGTGGACGTAATCACTCTCTCGGTAAGTTCCTTATCCGGAATTTTGGCACCCAGTGTTAAATGACCTCCACCACCATTTCCACGATAGGAATTGACCGCTACCGTGTAATTCTTTTTCAAATCGAAAGGGTTTCCATTGGCCATAGAAAGAATAGTCACTTTTTCTCCAACCGTTTTTGTAAGATCAACTGTGTAAATGATTCCTGCCGCAGAGGAAAAATTATAATAACTCGCCGCTAGTTGTGGTTTTCCGTGAGACAGCACCAATTGACCATCAGAATCGCAATTGAATTTTAACAAATGATCATCTTCGTTTTTCATCTGGTTAAACCATTGACCGTAAGAATATTCCAGATAATCTTTAATCTCCTGACCACTCATCCTTATGGTGTACAATAAGTTTTCGTATTTATACAAATTAAACATATCACGCACGTAGACTTCTCCTTTTTTGATTTCGGCATTAAAAGAAAGTGGAGCAGCAAAAGAAACATCGGCTTTGGTGATATCCAATTGAATTTCTTGAATAAAATCGATAAAAGGAGAATCGCCAAAGAAAGAAGCTTGAGAAGAAATAGTCTCCTTAAATTGGCCAATGGGCTTTGCAACATAAGCTTTGACTTCTGCTATTTCCGATTCGAATTTTTTCATAAATGCCTGATCAGGCGCATAATCTTTTATTTGAATAACATTTCCTGTAATCTCTTTTTCCCAACGATTAGTTGTGGTATTTCTATTAAGAATAATCGTTGCCTCAGTAGCTGTTCGAGCTGCACTTTGTGTTCCGAGTATTAACACTTTCTTTCCTTCAGTATCATTTACCCAATAATTCCAAGAGTTGTGATCGTGACCAACAAAAACCACATCGAATCCGGGGACTTTTTCAGCAACCAGTTGCGAAGCGTTTTCGTTCCGATTCATCGTGGCCGATTGACCATTATAATTGGCATCAACGCCCGCATGTAAAAGTCCGATTAACAAATCAGGATTTTCCTTTTCCTTGATGATTTTCACCCATTTATCGGCCGTTTTTACCATATCCTGAAAATCGATACCGCTCCAAATACTTTGAGGCAACCACATTGGAATTCCGGGGGTAATCAAACCTAAAACCGCAATCTTAACATCATCGCGAACAAAAACAGTATAGGGTTTAAAATAAGGTTGATCAGTATTTGTATCAACGGCATTGGCAGCCATCCACGGAAAATTAAACTCCTTTTCCAGTTTATCGTATACCGGATGTCCGGCTTCAATATCGTGATTCCCAATGGTTGCCGCATCGTATTTCATATAATTCATAACGCTGGCACAAATATGTTCCGCTTCCGGTTTTTCGAAGTTGGAATAATAAACAAGCGGTTGTCCTTGTAAAATATCGCCATTGTCCAATAAAATTACCGACTGACTTTTATCTGCTCTTTGTTCCTCAACATAGGTATAAACTTGAGCCAAAGACGTTGATGTAGGTTTGTCGTTTTTAAAATCCCAAGGAAAAAGTGCACCATGAACATCGCTGGTTTCGATCAGTTTTAATTTTACTGTTTGTGCTTGAAGCGATAAAAAAGGAATTGAAAAAACCAGAATAAAGAATAGGCTTACTGCTGTGATTAGGGATCGATTTTTCATTTTTCTAGATTAATTTTTTCAAAAGGAAGTTGTTTCAACCTTCTATATTTTCTTCAAAAATAAGGTTTTCAAACGAACTGTATAAAAGAGCGCCAATTTATATGAGATTGGGATTAGATAAGGGAGATGTAGTTTATCTAAGCTTGACTATTTTTTATTGTTTTTGAATTGTATTCGCCTGTATTTCTGTGCATTAAAAAACAGCAACGCCGCGGATTTGGGATTCTATTAGTCATGTTAAAAAAAATACAAAATACAACTTTGGCTGTCAATACAAAGTAAAGCCTTCCCATGTATATTGTATATTTTAATATTTAGTAATGACGACTAAAAAAGTTCCTACAGGAATTATTGCAATAACTCCGTCGTTTATGTGATAAGATGCTGTTTCGACTAATATTCCATGCAAATAAGTATCTTATTAGGTTTTCGCTTATTCATAATATTTCTTTCTCAACCAAAACGAAACTCTAACTAATAAAATCAATGCCGGAACTTCTACCAAAGGCCCGACAACTCCCGCAAAGGCTTGTCCCGAATTTAATCCAAAAACGGCTATCGCTACGGCGATGGCTAATTCAAAATTATTTCCTGCAGCTGTAAATGCAACCGATGCCGTTTTATCATATTCTGCACCCATTGCTCGGGTTACAAAAAAGCCGATAATAAACATGACGGCAAAATAAATCAAAAGCGGAACAGCAATAATTAAAACATCCATAGGGATTTCTACAATCAATTCGCCTTTGAGTGAAAACATAACCACGATGGTAAACAAAAGCGCAATCAAAGTTAGGGGCGCAATGGAAGGAATAAATCTTTTATTATACCATACTTCGCCTTTGAGTTTTACTAAAATAAGTCGGCTCAAAAGACCCATTAAAAACGGAATACCAAGATAAATGGCTACACTTTCGGCAATGGTTGCAATGGATATATCCACAATGGCGCCTTCAAAGCCGAAAAAGGGCGGCAACTTTGTGATGAACAGCCAAGCATAAAAACTGTACGCAAACACTTGAAAAATACTATTCAATGCCACCAATCCTGCTCCGTACTCGCTACTGCCTTCGGCAAGATCGTTCCAAACCAAAACCATGGCAATGCAACGCGCCAAACCAATTAAAATTAGTCCAACCATATATTCGGGATAATCACGTAAAAACGTAATGGCCAAGATGAACATTAAAATGGGTCCGACTATCCAGTTTAATACAAGCGAAATGGAGAGTATTTTGGTGTTTCTGAAAACTTTGGGAAGTAAGGCGTAATTTACTTTTGCCAAAGGCGGATACATCATTAATATCAAACCTATAGCGATTGGAATATTGGTTGTTCCTTTATTAAAGGTATTCATAAAATCAGGAAAGGCCGGAAAAAAGTAACCAATTCCAACACCAATTGCCATTGCAATAAAAATCCACCAGGTGAGGTTTTTATCAAGAAAACTTAATTTTTTTGCAGCCATAATTTAGGATTGAATTTTTGAAAAAACATAATACATTTCCTTTGCAATTTGCCTACTTCTTTCATCGTACTTTTCCGCTTGCTGTGGCGTGTTGTCAAATACTTTTGGGTCTTCATAAGTAATTGGAACCCGTTTTTCTGCTCCTGGAACAAACGGACAAGCTTCATCGGCTTGCGAACAGGTCATAATAGCACAAAACTCCGATTTTGGGTTAAAATCTGAAGACAAA
>JBFHQD010000178.1:0-6580 GCA_041592395.1 Bacteroidales bacterium
GCAATAGCATCAAAAGTGTCTTGATGATTGCTTTCCAGATAATGAAGGTATTCGTCCTGGAATTCTTTTACTTTGTTCACAGGAACATTGCTCAATAAACCTTGTGTTCCACAAAAGATAATCGCCACTTGTTTTTCAACAGGCATAGGCGAATACAAATTCTGCTTCAAGATTTCAACATTTTTTGCTCCTTTATTCAATACCGACATTGTAGAAGCATCCAAATCGGAACCAAATTTCGAAAAGGCTTCCAATTCGCGAAACTGTGCTTGATCCAGTTTTAATGTACCGGCCACTTTTTTCATGGGTTTAATCTGCGCATTTCCTCCTACTCGAGAAACAGAAATACCCACATTAATAGCAGGACGTATTCCGGAGTTAAACAAATCACTATCCAAGAATATTTGTCCATCGGTAATCGAAATTACGTTTGTTGGAATATAGGCGGATACGTCACCAGCTTGGGTTTCGATAATAGGTAAAGCGGTTAAAGATCCACCCCCTTTTACAATCGATTTAATACTTTCGGGTAAATCGTTCATGCGAGAAGCTATCTCATCTGAATCGATAATTTTTGCGGCACGCTCCAATAAACGCGAATGCAAATAAAACACATCGCCGGGATAAGCTTCACGTCCCGGTGGACGACGCAACAACAATGAAACTTCGCGGTAAGCTACCGCTTGTTTCGAAAGGTCATCGTAAATAACCAAAGCAGGTCTTCCGGTATCGCGGAAAAATTCGCCTATGGCAGCTCCTGCAAAAGGGGCATAATATTGAAGTGCCGCAGGATCAGAAGCCGTTGCCATAACCACAGTGGTATAAGCCATTGCCCCATTTTCCTTTAAGGTTTGAACAATATTGGCTACGGTAGAACCTTTTTGTCCGGATGCCACATAAATACAATAAACAGGCTCGCCTTTTTCGTAAAATTCTTTTTGATTGATAATGGTATCAATAGCGATGGTTGACTTACCGGTTTGACGGTCACCAATGATTAACTCACGTTGTCCGCGTCCGATAGGAATCATCGCATCGATAGCTTTAATTCCGGTAGATAAAGGCTCATTTACGGGTTGACGATAAATAACGCCGGGCGCTTTGCGCTCCAAAGGCATTTCATAGGTTTTTCCTTCGATAGGACCTTGACCATCGATTGGCATTCCCATAGGATTGATAACACGACCGAGCATGCCTTCACCTACTTGGATAGATCCAATTCTTTTCGTGCGTTTTACAATATCGCCTTCAACAATTCCGGTTGATCCGCCCAATAACATCACCCCTACGTTATCTTCTTCGAGGTTCATTACCAAGGCTAAAGTTCCCGTTTTTTCGAACTTCACCAATTCACCGGCTTGTGCATTCGTTAGTCCGTAAATACGAGCAATACCATCGCCTACCTGAAGGACAGTTCCTACTTCTTCTAATTCTGCCTCTGTTTTAAAGCCGGCTAACTCTTGTCTTAAAATTGCTGATACTTCAGCGGGATTAATTTGAGCCATATCTTTTTTGTTTCTCTATTATTTCCCGGCAATCACCAGGTTATTTTTAATATTATCTTTTAGTCTCTTAATAAGTGTTTTTGTTGATGCGTCGTATTGATAATCGCCTAAAGTAACGACAAAGCCACCGATCAGGTCTGCATTCACAAATTCGTGCAAATCAACCTCTTTACCACTTAATTTTTTAAGCATTGCAAGGATGGCTGTTTTGGCCTCTTTTTCCAAAGGATTAGCCGATGTTAACCAGGCTTCTGTAATGCCACGGTAATCGTTGTAAATAGTCAACCACGACTCAGTAACTTGTTGAATGATATCTTCCCTGCCGTTTTTCGCCAAAAGGGTTAAAAACTTTAAGCTCAACGCATCCACTTTCTTTTCGAACAAGGCATTAAAAACCGCTATTTTCTTGTGGGCTTTAACAACCGGACTTTTTAAGAGCAAAGCCAAGTCTCTGTTTTCGGCTACCACACCATTAACCAGTTGCATATCTTTTGCAACGGCTTCGAGTTTTTGATGTTCCAATGCCAACTCAAAAAGGGCTTTAGCATATCGGTTAGCCAGACGAATTTGCTTCATTTTTATTAGTTTAGTTGATTGTCGGCTTCGTGGATAAGTTTATCCATTAACTCTTTTTGCTTATTTGCTTTAGCCAATTCTGCTTTGATTAATTTTTCGGCAATCTCGATTGATAAATCGGCTACCTTATTCTTTAATTCACCTATAGCCGCCGCTTTTTCTTGCTCGATAGCCATTTTGGCATTCTCAATCATTTGCTTGGCTTCAATAGCCGCCTGAGCTTTTGCTTTTTCGATAAGATCTTCTTTTAATCGACGAGCTTCGTGCATCAATTCTTCGCGTTCTTCACGCGCTTTTTTCAACAATTGCTCATTATCCGATTGCATGTTTTTGATCTCTTCGCGTGCTTGACGAGCAGCTTCCAATGAATTGGCTATGCCTTCTTCTCTTTCTTTTAAGCTGTTCATTATTATTGGCCAAACATATTTGCTTAGCAAAAACAGAACGATACCAAAGGAAAGGGTCATCCAAAAAATCAAGCCTAATCCGGGACTAACTAATTCCATATTCTAATTTCTTTTTTAATTAATCAATTAAAATCAAACACTTTAACCAACCGTTAAAGTGTTTGATTCTTATGCATAATCGCTTATAAGAAAACGATAAGCAAACATACCACAATAGCAAAGAAGGCAACTCCTTCGATAAGGGCAGCCGAAACAATCATATTCGAACGAATGTCGTCAGCAGCTTCAGGTTGACGAGCAATACCTTCAACAGCACCGCGTCCAATCTGACCAATACCCATACCTGCTCCAATAGCAGCTATACCAGCACCAATTCCGGCACCCATTTTTGCATAAGGAGCTAAATCGGCTGCGGCTTGTAATAAAATGGTTAATAAAGACATAATATATAATTTATTAATTAGTAAATAAGTTCATTTAATGATGTTCTTCAACAGCAGCACCAAAATACAAAGCCGATAATAAAGTAAAGACATAAGCTTGTATGAGGGCCACTAAAAATTCCAAGAATGTTAGAAAAATAGAAAATGCAATGGAAACAATACTAACACCATAACCAACCGCAGGATGCATATTTCCAAAGATAAAGATTAAACTGATAAAACCCAAAACGATGATGTGACCCGCTGTTATATTTGCAAACAAACGAACCATCAATACAAAGGGTTTTGTAATCAATCCAACAATTTCAACGATAGGCATCAAAGGCATGGGTATCTTTAACCACCAAGGAACACCCGGGGTATTTACGATATGCGTCCAATAACTTTTATTACCACTAAAATTTGTAATCACAAAAGTAAATAGTGCAAGCACCATAGTGATGGCAATATTTCCGGTAAGATTAGCTCCACCGGGGAAAAACGGAATCAAGCCAAAAAGGTTATTGAAAAAGATAAAGAAAAATATCGTAAGCAAATAGGGCAAGTATTTTTCGTATTTCTTTTCTCCGATAGAGGCTTTGGCAATATCGTCGCGAATAAAAACGATAAAAGGTTCCAACATCGACTGCAATCCTTTTGGCGCCATCCCTTTACGTGCTTTATACGAATTGGCTACACTAACAAAAACCCAAACAATAACGATTAGGCTCAACCAGAGCGCAAGCACATTTTTGGTAATCGAAAAATCGTATGGCATTCCGGCTTCTGTATTTTCAATCACCTGATGATGCTGAAGATAGGCCTCTGTATCGATATAAGCCAGTTTTCCTTTATGTGCTCCTTCGGTCATAACAGCCAATCCAAAAGCAAGGCTTTTATTATGATTTATTTCCTCTGCATGAAGGAGGTGATTATTTTCATCGAAAAGTGCAGGTCCGTGATGAAAAGCACTCGACAAGAAAGTGATTAAATGCCCATCGTGATAGATAATCACCGGCAAAGGAATGCTCAAATGAAAATCGCCATAAGATAAAATATGCCATTCGTAAGCATCAATAATATGCTCTAAAATCATTTCACCGGCATTAAACGCTTCCTCTTGATGGTGTTCTGTTTCGTTTAATGGCTTTTCTTCTTGTGATTCTATTCCATGTTGCGCAAAAACCGCCGTATTAAAGAGAAAAAGAACAGAAATTAAAATGTATTGTATATGTCTGATTATCATAGTTTTATTCGTACTTTGCCGAGCATAAAAATATTTCATTCAAATAATTGTGCAATTTTACGAAAAATATGGCAAATGAGAGAATTAAATTTAAAATTTAGGCATTTCCGGTCGCAATTATTTTGGTATCGAAAACGAAATAGATAGGCGGCGCTTGGTTCGAAAAAATCCTTATCCAAAAATGAAGGGTTTCGACCACGCGAAACCCTTCATTTATTTTTATGCTGCAAAAAGAAGCTTATAAAAACGCAAGAAGTTTTATTCAAACAAAACTTTTTGAATTTGTACCTGATTGCTACTAATCAAACGAAGAATATAAGTTCCTTTATAGGTTTCAGAAAAATGATAATTCAGATTGTTGTCCCCATTTATCAGTCTAAGCTTTTGACTAAACACAAGTTTACCGGTCATGTCAAGCATTTGCAAAGTGGCATCCTCCGACTTGGAAGAGAAAAAGGATAAGTTTATACTTCCGTTTTGCACCGGATTAGGGAAAACGCGCAATGAATTATCCTCCCAATTTTGATCTAGATCTTCCGTAGCCGAAATTAGGCCATTACTCGCTTTAAAGATATAGGCAAAATTCTGATAATAAAGATTGGCAATGGTTGCGTCGTGAACGATTAACGTGTTCTCGTCGTTATCGTTATTCGCAGCGGCACTCCAATTGTGCGAACCCGTTAATACTAAAGGATCTGAAGCCATATCACCCTGATCGACCACCATATATTTATTGTGCATAATTCCGGAATTACCATAATAAACATAATGATCAGCACCTAAAGCCGATAAAAGTGTTGTATTTACACCGGAATCGTTATTTCCTGCAGCGTCAGTTAGCATATTTACAGCATCTCCGTCGCCGGCTTGTTCGGCAATGGCATCCGCAATTTCGTCACGTGTAAGCAACATCGTTGCAATACTTAAATCATTGTCGGTGGTATTGATATAATCCACTATTTTAGCATTAACACCGTCCGAAGGACTAAAATAACATTCTACTTTTTTACCGTTAATCTCGAACTCGTGAGGCGTATTGTTCTTTTTATTGAAGCCAAAAAGGGCTTTGTCGGCATCTGCATTATCACCTGTCGATCCCCACATTTCTTCAAATTCAATTTGATAAGTCCGTGCTAAACTTTGATCTTGTACAATTATAACATTATTGGCATCCAAATTAATCTGTCCTTCTGTAAAATTAGTAGATCCCGTCCATACGAGTGGATCATTGGCATCAGTCGATTCCGCATCAATTACAAGAAATTTATTATGCATAATGCCTGTTCGTTCCGAATCGTTTGGGCCAATCAATACATGAACAGCCGAGCCTACCAATTCATCAACACCAATATTCGCCGTAGTACCGCATCCGATTACACGAACACGTACACCACGATCGGCAGCCGCTTTTAAAGCGTTGCTAATATTGCTAAGACCCGAATTATTCATATTGTAAATAGCTAAATCTAAGGTGTATTTTGTTCTGTTGATATAATTAATCAAGGTATCATCAATTGCTTGATTTAAAAACAAAGCATCTGTACCGCTAGAATAGGTATCATCGTTGGGTGTATTAAAATACACTTTTATTTCTCCACTCGAATTAGAGATTGTGGCAAAGGGTGTTATGCCCGAAAAGGCAGTATCGTTGTTAACAACCGAAAAGGCTTGTGTCCAAACAATCTGGCCGGCCGACAAACCCGATAAAGCAAGTGTATGACTGGTAGACTCCCCGGAAACACTAACGTGAGTAGCAGTGACGGTTTCGGGGCTTGAGCCGTAAAACATTTCTGTAGTTCCCGCTAAATTTGTTGTCCAAGTAAAATCCAATTCCGATTTAGTAAAATTGGTATTTAACAAGGTACTTGTCAGGTAAATAGAGCTTACTTGTTCAATATCCCCCATCGTTCTTGGCAGTAGCTGATAACCCGCCGTCGGATTGGAATAATCGTATTGCGATAAGATTCCCGTTAGGTGCACCAATCCACTTGGGATAGGTTGCCCGATAATATCAGCTTGCGATGATTTTACATAGATATATCCACTTTCATTTCCGGCAGTAAACTCATATTTTTTCTCCGAAAAAACACCTCCTGCATCCGTAAATGTAACATTGTTACAGGTTACCAACATCGACTCGAAAGTTTCATTTAGCTCATCGGGAGTGAGCTCTATCGGATCGGGCAATGGATTTCCGGATGAATGAATCACAACATTTGTAATAGGATCAATCTCTAACAATTGTCTGTAAGATTTTACGCTACCTGTTATGGTAACCGAATCGCCTTTCCTTACATGGTCAATTGCTGAGCCATAGGCTGCAATTCCGGCTGTATTGTCTTGAAAATACCGAATAGGTCCAAATTCATCGTCGTTAGTAACTATTCCTTTAACGGTAACGCTTTGTCCGAGCATTCCACGTGC
>JBFHQD010000179.1:0-6578 GCA_041592395.1 Bacteroidales bacterium
AATATGGGCTCTAAAATGGTTGAAAGAAGCGGTATGGGCGACGACCTGAACTTTATTCCAACAGATAAGCATACATTACGTTCAGAAAAATTTAAAAACGTGTTTGTTTTAGGCGATGCCAGCAATATTCCTACTTCAAAAGCCGGATCGGTTGCTCATTTTGCCGCCGAAATTCTGCTTGAAAACTTAATGAGTGCAATAGAAGGCCGGCCAATGCTTGCCAAATTTGACGGACATGCCAACTGTTATATCGAAACCGGATACGGAAAAGGAGCCTTAATCGATTTTAATTACGATACCGAACCGCTTCCGGGAACATTTCCTTTGCCGGGAATCGGGCCTTTTGGATTGCTAAAAAACACCAAGATCAATCACTATGGAAAAGTGATGTTCCGATGGATGTATTGGCACATATTGCTCAAAGGAAAAGAAATGCCTATTGAAGCAGATATGACCATGGCAGGAAAACAGCGTGTTTAATAATCAAGAGTCAAAAAAAATGGACAATTCAATACAAAAACAAATAAATGAGCTTCATCAAAAGATGGATGTGCTGTTGGAATACGTGAATAAACAGCGTCTGAATTCTGAAGTGGTGGAAGATCTCATTGCTGACGTTTCTATCATTGGTAAAGATGTTTACGATTCAACAGTTGAAGAATTGGATAATAGAGCTATCGAAATAAACCCGGCCGAATTAACCGATTTGGGCATTAGTTTCTTACGCAATATTCAGAATTTCAACATGATGATCGGCACTTTTGAGTCGATGGTAGATTTAAGCAAAGAAGTGGGCCCTATTGCCAACGAAATGATCATCGATTTTCAGAAAAAACTGGGAGAGTTCGAAGCCAAAGGCTATTTTACCTTTTTAGAAAGTGCTTTTAACCTGATCGATAAATCGATAGCGGGCATAGAACCGTCATCATTAGACAAACTCGCCAAACATATGCCTGCCTTACTTGCTTTATTTGGCAGGATAAATTGGGACGTCATCATTAAAATCGGCGATAAACTTGCCGGCGGTTTGGAACAAATAGATCTAAATAATCCACCAAAAGCCTCGGTCTGGAAATTGGCAAAAGAGATGAACTCTCCGGAAATGAAAAAAAATATGGGCGTTTTATTAACCGTAGCTAAAGCGATGGGAAAATAAGTGGCCGAAATTGATTAAAAAAATAAATAATAACAATTAAAAATTATAAAAAGATGTCAGAAAAAACATTTGCAGGAAAAATCGTGAATTTAACAGAAGAAGGGTATTTTGTAGATTCTTCGCAATGGAGCAGAGAAATTGCGGCCGAAATGGCAAAAGAAGATGGTTTAGAATTAACCGAAAAACATTTCGAAGTGCTTGAGTATTTACGTAAAGAAGCGGCTAGTGGTGCTGCACTTAGCATTCGAAAAGTAGGAAAATCAGGAATCGTTGACATAAAAGAACTTTACCAATTGTTTCCGGGCGGTCCACTTAAATTTTCTTCTAAATATGCAGGGATTGCAAAACCTACAAGTTGCGTTTAGTATAAACTAGAAAAAATAATGATATGGAAACTACAGAAAAAAAACCTTTAGATAAAGTCTTATTGATTTGCGCTAAAGGAAATTTAGAGGATGTTTTAGCGGCTTTGGTAATGGCCAATGGCGCCGTTATGGAAGGCATCGAAACAAAAGTATTTTTTACCTTTTTCGGATTGGAAGGAATACTAAAAAAGAGAATGGATAAATTGCATACGGCTACTGTGGGTAATCCTGCTATGCGTATGCCGGGCGATTTGCCTTTTCCAACTTTATTGGGCGCTTTACCTTTTGTTGAAGCTGGTGTTTCAAGTATGATGAGAAGTCAGATTGATAAATTGGATATTCCGTCGCCCAGCGAATTTTTAGAAATGATTACCGCCGGAGGTGGTGAAATTTTTGCTTGTAAACTTGCCGTTGATATGTTTAAACTGAAAAAAGAAGATTTTCACGAAGAAGTTAAAGATATCATAACTATTGGTCAGTTTTACGAAATGGCGACCGGTCAGAACACTCAAATTATTTTCACTTAATTGCTTTTTGTTGGTAATACGAAAACCTCAGCGTAAAAATGCGCTGAGGTTTTTTTATTTATATGTCAATGGAATAGGTCGATTCAAATCGGAAGAACAATTAAACGATTCTGTAAATTATTTTGCTTAACTTTACACTTTAATAAAAGGTATGGAAGATTTAATTTATGGTCTTTTAATCGTTGGCTGGTTGGCTTACGGTATTTATGCTGCTTCTAAGAAAAACAAAGCGGCTAAAAGTAGCGCAACACCCAAAAGTCACAAAGCACCGCAACAAAAGGATGTGTTAGGGACTCTTTTCGATAGCTTTTTTCAAGAAAACAACACAAATCCTTTTCCGGTTTCGCATCCTTACGCCCGTTCAGCAGATGATCAAAAAATGAGCGATGAAGAAACCGAAACGTATGCTTATGATGCCGAGGACGCAGCCGTCGATTATTTAGATCGAGTGCCTGAACCCGAAACCGAAAGTACGATTGATACTTACAGCGGATCAGATAATGTTACGCCGGCCACAATAATAATGGAACCCGAAAAATTGGATATCAACATCGACGAAGAAGCCGAAGAAGAATTCGATTTGCGCCAAGGCATTATCGCTCAGGCCATTCTAGAACGTCCGTATCCCTAATTTAATTATTATTGTTTTTTTCTTGAAACCTTATTTTAATACTTATTAACTTTATCGATCGACTTTTAAGTTTTCTTTTTGTAACCGAAAGCGTGCTTATTCGTCCTATTAATGAAAACCTGAAAAAATGGCTTTTAAAGACGATAGTTTCTACATTGAAGAAATATTAAAAGGCAATAGCAGTGCTTATGCACCGCTGATTGACAAGCATAAGGCAATGGTATATACCATTTGCTATAAAATCGTTAGAAAAGCCGAAGAGGCTGAAGAATTAGCGCAAGATACGTTCTTAAAAGCTTTTGATAAATTAGATAAATTTAGAGGCGACGCTAAATTTTCGACTTGGTTATACAGGATAGCCTACAATGCTGCCATTTCGATGACACGCAAACGCAGGCTGGAAGTTCATGCCCTTGATGATTTTGTGATTTCGAATTATTCGGAAGATGAAACGCGCGAAAATTTGGACAGCGTTGATATGGAAGATCAACAAAAAATGCTTCAAATTGCTTTGCAAACATTGTCTGATGAAGATTATTTAATTATTAATCTTTTTTATTTAAAAGAGCAGCCGGTAAACGAAATTAGCATAATAACCGGATTATCAGCCGCTAATGTAAAAGTAAAGCTGCATCGCATAAG
The DNA here is from genome assembly GCA_041592395.1 of Bacteroidales bacterium. Classification (GTDB taxonomy): domain Bacteria; phylum Bacteroidota; class Bacteroidia; order Bacteroidales; family UBA12170; genus UBA12170. The sequence continues at coordinate 3,322 of JBFHQD010000179.1, forward strand.
AAAAAAATTATATGCAAAAATGCAGGAAGAAATAGAAAAAATGAATGAAGTGGTTAAATCCGTAAATTTGCAGCAATGAAACACAACGCAAATCATAATATATCAAAAGGCAAGATGTTATTTATAAAATCGCCCATTTTTAAGGATGGACAGCATGTGGCAAAACTTAAATTTTAATCGCATGAAAACAGAAGAAAAAACGACGGAATATCAAATTATAGAAAAAGATGCCTTTTTGAAATCTTTGTTTAACGAAGATTCGCTTATGGCACCTTCGTTAAATTTTACAGCCAATATCGTGGCTTCGCTTCAGAAAAAAGAAAGCTTTGCCACTAATCAGGAGGTAAGTGCTGTTGGCAAAAGGGTTACTTTTTTAATTTTTGGATTGATCGGCCTTATCAATTTGGTTGCCGTATTTATTATCTGGCCTTATGTTTCTGTTTGGCTTCCCGAAGAGGGCATTCTCCGCTATTTATTAGAAAATATGAATACCGTATTTGTCGATTACGTCATCCGGATTTTCTCACGCACATTTTCTTTCTCTCTACTCTTTATCATTGCTTTAGCTTTGTTTTCATTATTTGGTGTCGATGGATTTTTAAGAAAACGCTTTCGGATTTTACAAAATACCGGTTTTATGTTTTAATAAAATCGACTGATCTTTTCTCGGGAAAACTTAACTTTGCCAAATGAATCAAGGCGTTCCGTCGTACACAAAAATTTGGCAGGTTTCTTATCCTATTATTTTAAGTTTACTTGCGCAAAACATCATTAACGTTATCGATACTGCTTTTTTAGGACGTGTTGGTGAGGTGGAACTTGGTGCTTCTGCCATTGCCGGTCTGTTTTATATCGCCGTTTTTATGTTGGGATTTGGCTTTAGCAACGGAACTCAAATTATGATTGCCCGTCGAAATGGCGAACACAAATACAAGCAAATAGGAAGTATTTTTGATCAGTCGGCTTATTTCTTTCTCCTGCTTGCTTTCTTCATATTTATCTTTATCTATTTTTTTGGCGCCCCCATTTTAAAACAAATCGTTTCTTCAGATAATATTTTTATCGCTTCAAAAGCTTATCTTAAAATCAGAGTTTGGGGAATTTTCTTTGCTTTTGGAAACCTGGCATTTCGCGCGCTTTTTGTGGGTGTAACCAAGACAAAAGCCTTGGGATACAGTGCTATTATTATGGCCGTAACCAATATTATTTTCGATTATCTGCTTATTTTTGGGCATTATGGATTTCCTCAAATGGGCATTGCCGGAGCCGCCTTGGCCAGCGTATTTGCCGAAATGGTTTCTTTTGCCTTTTTTATCTTTTATGCACGCATCAAAATTGATGTGAATCGATTCAAACTCTTTCTTTTTCCAAAAATCGATTTAAAAATCATCAAAAACACCTTGTCTATTTCGACCTATATTATGATTCAATATTTTTTGTCGGTCGCAACTTGGTTTTCCTTTTTCGCTATCATCGAACAAATGGGCGAACGTTCACTGGCCGTATCCAATATCGTGCGCAGTATTTACATGGTTTTGGTTATTCCGATTATGGGATTAAGCACAGCCACCACCAGCTTGGTAAGCAATGCCATCGGCGAAGGTTTTACCGATAAAGTCTTAAACATTATCAACCGAATAGTGAAAATAAGCTTACTTAGCATAGTTCCATTTGTTTTGCTTATTTGGATAATGCCTGCAACCTTAATCCGTGTCTATACAAATAACCCGGATTTAATTGCAGCTACAGTGCCTTCGCTCTATGTGATTAGCGGAGCTATTTTAATCTTTGCTGTCGCTTTTGTTGTGTTTAGCGGAGTTAGCGGAACGGCCAACACAAAAACTGCTTTGGGAATCGAAATAATCACCTTGGTTTTTTACCTGTCTTTTCTTTATTGGGTAGTGATTTTAAGAAACGTAGATGTGGCCGTGGCTTGGACTTCGGAATACATCTATATGTCGGGACTGGCGCTATTGAGTTATTGGTATCTGATAAAAGGAAACTGGCGCTTAAAAAAGATTTAACCGGGAAAATCTAACCAATAAAAACGGTAATTATTCGGGACTTTTATATCGATTCTATTTTCGAAAAGAGCAAACATCGCAGAGCCGCTTCCGCTTAAAGAAACATAAATGGCGCCTTTTTGATACAACGCTTTTTTTAGTTCAGCGAGTACGGAAAATTCCTTAAAAACAACATCTTCAAAATCATTTTTTAAATGCAACTTCCAATTTTCCATGGGTTGATTTAGAATTGCTTTTGGTGCTGTTTGCTTCGGATTTGGCTTGATTTTGGAATAGGCTTCCTTGCTAGAAACACTAAAGTCAGGTATCAATAAAAACAATTTTAAATTCTTTATTTTCAAATCATAAGGCACCAACAACTCACCTCTTCCTTGGGCATATTGAGGTGAAGAATGGATAAAATAGGGGCAATCGCTACCAAGTTCTAATGCCCATGTCATTAATTGATTCTTGCCCATATTTAAACGGAAAAGCTGATTAATCGCTATTAATGTAAAAGCGGCATCGGAACTTCCACCTCCCAATCCCGATCCGCTTGGAATTTGTTTATGCAAATGTATTTTTAGGGCCGGAAATTCGAAATGCCGACGTAAAAGTAGTAAGGCTCTCCAAACGATATTGTCTTCAATAGATATTGCAGGCGCAAGACCGGAAACAGTAAGTTCATCGTGATCGCTTTCTTTGTTTTCTATAATCTCCAGAATATCAAATAATTGAACAGGATGAAGAAGGCTTTCAATGTTATGAAAACCATCGCTGCGCTTGTTTAAAACCGCTAAACCCAAATTGATTTTAGCAAAAGGAAAGCAAAGCATATTTTCGATGAATTAGTAAGGATTCAAAACTACAGATTAATCTTAACAAAATAAAGCAATTACATGCGGCATTCGCCGTTGAGATGCTTAAATTATCCTTATTTTAGCTTGTCAATTCCTAAACTATGAAAAATTATCAAACGGAGTTTTTATCACAATACATTAGCAATTTGCGCATCAGCAAAAGTGTATCGCGCTTAGCATATCAATCGGGCAACGCCCTCTATTTAAAAAACCAATGCGTTTTACAAAGCCGCGAAGGCGATCATTTTGCTTATACCGTTGAAGATAATTACCAAGATTTTCAGACCGATTTGTTTTTTGATGAGGACAATAAAAAAGTAGAAATGCAATGCAATTGTAAAGCCGAAGGGATCTGTTCTCATAAGGTTTCTGCCTTGTTGCAACTGCACGAAGA
>JBFHQD010000180.1:0-6561 GCA_041592395.1 Bacteroidales bacterium
ATCGTCAGCATAAATAAGGGAAGCTTGAGAAGATTGCGGGTTTTCCAATTCTTCGAAACTTGGCATTTTACCTAAAAACCCATTCGATATCAATACAAACAAACTAGCAATCAAGAATATAACTACAAAAAAGCTAGCCCATAAAATTAAGACCCACTTACGTAAGCTAATGCCTTTTACATTGTTTTTTGTACTCGATTTAGCGGATGTCACTTTTTTTATTCCCATCTTAATCCAAAATTATTTAACTGTTTCCAATCGAATTCCAATATCCGTTATTCCTTTTAAGCTATCCGTTCGCATCCCGTGATTGATCAAAAATTGATAGGATCCTTTTTGCTTAAACCTCATATTCCGCCTAAGAATAAAGCGATTATCACGCAGTTCGCCACTCCCTTCGCCCAACCATTTGCCTTGATAATCGGCCAGTTGACATTCTACGGTATCTTTAGCTAGCGTACCATCGGGCAATTCCGACTGAATAAAGAAATACAAATTAGCATAAGGATAATCTACGGTATTACGAACGTTTATAAAAAAATTAAACGCTTGCAAGCTATCCTTTATTTCAAAGGAGAACGATTTTGTATCTTTATAATACCAAATCCCTTTATTTATGGGTTGATCTTGCTCAAAATAACGTTGCTTATCGCAGGAAAAAAGTACCATGCCAACGAAAATAAAGGAGACAATAAGTATCCCCTTTCGTTTTAATATATTCCCCTTTTTATTTTGCATGTGCTTTTCTTATTTTCGGTCGAAACGTGTTAAATCACCTTCTTCTATACCATTCAGTTTCTTTTTTTCGGGCGATTTAATCATAATGCTTTCCAAATCATCCGGTTTTTTCCCTTTTTTATTGCGATCGATAACGTATTTTACCTTTTTAACGGGAATAGCCATAAACGATCCCGGTTCGTTTAAATAAGTGTACCAATACAGCTCCTTAAAAACATCCATTTTTTGAAAAATAGCGTCTCCTTTTTTTGTTTTCAGCGGGATGCTCGTATCCGGAAAACTAGATTGTGCATCCGAATAGGAGTCGTATTCAAAATTCAAGCAGCATTTTAGCTTTCCGCACTGTCCGGCTAATTTTTGAGGATTTAAGGATAATTGCTGAGTGCGAGCCACTTGCGTAGTTACCGAAGTAAAATTAGTTAACCAGGTAGAACAACACAATTCTCTGCCGCAGGAACCAATGCCTCCCACTCTTGCAGCTTCTTGCCTGACACCAATCTGGCGCATTTCGATACGAATTCGAAAAGTTTCGGCCAATACACGAATCAATTGCCTAAAATCGACGCGATCATCGGCCGTATAATAGAATACTGCTTTTGTTTCATCACCCTGAAACTCCACATCATTCACTTTCATTTTCAGGCCTAAACCATCGACAAGCTGACGCGATTTTATAATCGTATGGTCTTCGCGTTCAGCCGCTTTTATCCACTTTTCTAAATCATTAACACGCGCCAAGCGATAAATACTCTTGATACTGTCGGAATCCGGATCAACTTTTTTCTTGACCATTTGAATCCGAGCCGTTTCACCAGTTAAGCTAACGATTCCGATATCATGCCCCGGCGATGCTTCTACGGCGACTATGTCACCTACATTAAGGCTTAAGTCGTCGGGTACTTTATAAAAATCTTTGTGGCTATTTTTAAAGCGAACTTCAACACAATTAAAACCGGTAATCGAACCGTTTTTATCCATTGAATCCAACCAGTTTTGCGCATCGAGCTTTGAACACGAAAACGATTTTTCAGCTTTTCCCTTGTCTAATATTGATCGTGATGCACAACAGCCTCTAAAGAGTAGGCTCTTGTCATTCGTCTGACTATCATTCATTTGTATATATAATATATCGCTAAACTTCCTTCTTTCTCCCATTACCTCAAACCCTTCTTGTTCGAAGCAAGTTCAGCTAATTAACATACAAAAGTAATTAATAATTTCAGTTATAAAAAACGGAATATTTAATTTTACTTCGCTACGGCGTCTAGCTTAAGGTAGGTACTCATCTTTAATGAAAGATCGGCGAATAAATTCGCGCTATGCGCATTTCGTTCTATTTCATAAATGGCCATATTGACTCTTTCCTGAATAAGGATGGCATTGCGCAAATGAATAAAAGGCGAAAATTTACTTAAAAATTGTTCTTCATTATGCAAAATTTTGACCAGACTTTTATCACCATAATTAAGGAGCAAACTCTCTCTAACCATGCGTAAAGTATAATTCAAAAAGCTTTTTTGTTTCTCGCGTCCGAATTTGCTTATTTTTTCTACCCAAGTTTTAATCCCATCCAAACTGCCTTTTTTATAGCAGAGGCGCATCCACTCTACAAACAAATCGAAGTTTTCTCTGATTTCAGCTGAATTGGAGATGATTTCATTTGCTTTAAAAACATCGCCACCGGCTAGATTAGCGATTTCACTTAACTGATCTTCAGTCAACGTTTGGTGTTGCTCCAATAAAAACGACGTTAATTTATCATTTTCGATGGGAGGAACATAGGTTTGTTGCACGCGCGATAAAATCGTAGGAAGCAGTTTTTCTTTTTCCTCAGCAATTAAAAATAGGAGTGTGTTTTCAGGCGGTTCTTCGATCATTTTCAATAAAATATTCGAAGTAAGTTCCTGCATTTTTTCCACCATCCACACAATCAACACTTTATATTTAGCCTCTACGGCTTTGTATTGCATTTGATGAATAACATTACGCCCTTCTTCTTTGCTAATAAAACCTTGCTTATTTTCAATTCCGATCCGCTGATACCATTGAAACAAATCAGGATATCCTTTGACTTCATCGAGGTATTTTTTCCAATCCACTAAAAAATCGGCACTTACAGGATCTTTTTTTACGGATGTTTCGGTGGCTTTAGTCGCTGAAGTCGCATTTGTATTTACCGGATAGCTAAAAAATAAATCGGGATGGCTCATCGCTGCATACTTTCTGCACGAACTACAAACACCGCACGAATCATTCTCTTTTTTATCGGTACAATTGATATACTGCGCATAGGCATAAGCCAATGCCAATTTCCCAACGCTCCCTTTACCAATAAACATTTGCGCATGACTAATTCTATTCTCTTTAACGGAATTAATCAACTTGTTTTTAAGCGACTCTTGACCAATAATATCTTTAAACTGCATAGGATTTTAACAAGCACAAATTTAGGTTTTTTTGCTACAAAAAAAATATATATTTGCGCGCTTTAAACCAAAGCACTTAAAAACTGTCTAAAACGCAAAATAACACAAACACATGAAAAGAAAATCTATCATTCTTACTGGATTGCTCGCCTTGAGTTTCCAAATTATTCTGGCACAGACTAATAACACGCAGCAACCCGTAGCTGAATCTGTAAAAACCGTAAAACCCGATGGAAATACTAATTCAAATAGTTTAGCAAAAATTGGGGTTGTCAAAGGAAAAGTAGTTGATTCTGACAATGGCGAGAAGGTCGAATATGCAACGATTGCCTTATTTAACAAAAAATTACAAAAGATAATGGCCGGTGGCATTACCGACGAAAAAGGAAACTTCGAAATAGACAATATTCCATTGGGACTTTATCAAATGAAAGTGGAATTTATCGGATACGAACCCTTTATTATTGATGATTTGCAGATTGGCAAAAACAAGTTGGAACATGTTTTTAACGAAATTAAAATAAGTGCAAAAGCAACGGTCTTAGATGAGGTAAATGTAACGGCCGAACGTGCTGTAATTGTCAACAAGATCGACCGAAAAGTTGTGAGCGTAGATAAAGACTTGGTTTCTGCAGGTGGTTCTGCTGTTGACGTACTCGAAAATGTACCTTCTATCGAAGTCGATACGGAAGGAAATATCAGTTTAAGAGGAAGTCAGAATTTAACCATTCTCATCGACGGCAGGCCCAGCGGATTATCCACGGAATCAACAGGTGCATTATTGGAGGCCATTCCGGCAGAAAGCATTGAGTCTATTGAATTGATTACGAATCCATCGGCCAAATACGATCCGGAAGGCGTTAGCGGCATATTGAATGTGATACTGAAAAAAAACAAGCTATCCGGCATGAATGGTCAAGTGAGTGCTGGAATAGGAACCAATGGCTCCTACAATTTGGGCGCCAGTTTGAACTACCGCACCAATAAAATGAGTTTAAGCACCAATTACAGCTACCGTTCTTTTGAAATGCCTATGACCGGAAGTACGCAAAAAACCGTATTTCTAAACGACACGATTAAACATTTCGACGATAGCAACGAAAGCGAACGCTTCGGAAGTAACCACAATTTGGCATTGAATGCCGATTTCTTTTTAAACGCAAAAAACGTTTGGAGTTTTGGAGGAAGAATCAGTTCCAGATCGATGGAAAGAACACAGGAAAGTATTTATACCAACTATTACGAGCCTTATGTTCTAACTGATTATTATAAAAACGACATCAACAGCTCTAACAAAGGGATTTCTTATGATTTAAACACAAACTATCGTAAGACATTTGACACCAAAAATCACTATTTGGAAGCCGAAATAGCCTATTCCAATTACGATTCGGAAATGAACCAAAACAGAGCGACTACAGCTTTAGACGAGACTTTATATCCCGAAGGATTTATCCCCAACGATTTAAGCGAAAACACCCTGTCCGAAAGCAATATAAGTACTTTCCGTTTAGATTATTTAAAAACTTACGAGCACAGCAAATTGGAAATTGGAGCCAAAAGCACTTTTAGAAAATCGAACGACGATTATATTGCGGGCCAATTGGATAGCAACCAAGATATTGTTCCTGATGAGAATTTAAGCAACCATTTTATTTATGAAGAAAATGTAAACGCGCTTTATAGTCAATTTGGTGGCGAACTTGGTAATTTTAGCTATCAAACCGGTTTGCGTGCCGAATACGTTGATATTAAATCGGAATTGATAAATACGAACGAAACCTATCCTCACTCCTATTTTAGCTTGTATCCAAGTATTTTCTTGATGCAAAAACTAAACAAGGACAATGAGATTAACTTAAACTACAGTCGCCGTGTAAATCGGCCTCGATCCAGACAACTCAATCCATTCGGAAATTCGAGTGATCCATACAATATCAGAAAAGGAAACCCGGATTTAACTCCCGAATATGTAAATGCTTTGGAAGCCGGTTATTCAAGATACATTAAAAAATCGGTGATCAATGCAACGCTTTATTATCGCTATATAACTGATGTTATTGAAAATATAAACTACGTTGATAATTATGGCGTTTCAACAGTGACCTATCAAAATGCGGGTTCTGAAGAATCCTATGGAGGAGAATTAACCTACTCCGGTCAGTTTTTTAAATGGTGGAGTATGAATGGCGGTTTTAATTTTTATCAGTTGAACTATTCCAGCGGAGAAAGCACAGAACTGTCTAATGCCGGATTTACCTGGAATGTAAAAGCCAGTAATAATTTCAGAATCGGATCTGATTTAACGGCTCAGTTGTCAGGAAGATACGATGCCTCACGTGTTACTTCGCAGGGAAGTATGGATGCTCGTTTTGCTTTGGATGCAGGAATAAAACAAGATCTTTTTAAGAAAAAGGCCAGTATCAATATTCGTGTTCGTGATATCTTAAATACCAGAAAATTCGCTTACGAAACCATTGGAGCCAATTATACGCAATCCACAGAACGCTATCCAACAACACGCATGCTGCAAATAAGTTTCAGTTATAAATTCGGTAAATTGTCGATGGATAAAAACCGAGACAAAAAACAAAATCAAGAAACAACCGACGATATGGGTGATTTTGAAATTTAAAATCGATGAACAAAATAAAGAAATGGCGGTTAAAATTAATCGCCATTTTTTTATAATTAATTATCAACATAAATTTGTGTAACCCATTTAAAGCAATACCTTTGTAGTGAAACCGAAAACTAGATTAATACAATATTATTGCCTAATAGAGTGCTTTAAAGCCGGCAGAAGGAGAGAAAGAAAAAGCAATATATTAGGAACCAACATCTGAAACTAACTAAATAAAATAATAAACAGATGACTAAAAACGTATTAATTATTGGCGCCGCAGGTCGAGATTTTCATAATTTCAACACCTATTATCGCGGTAATCAAAACTACAATGTTGCGGCATTTACAGCTGCTCAGATTCCGGATATTGACGGAAGAAAATATCCAAAAGAGTTGGCAGGCGATCTTTATCCAAAAGGTATTCCTATTTATGCAGAAGATGATTTAGAGAAACTGATTGTCGATTTAAAAATTGATGATTGTGTATTTTCATACAGCGATGTTCCTTATCCCAGAGTAATGAATATGAGTGCCCGTGTTAATGCTGCCGGAGCAAACTTTATTTTGCTTGGCCCTAAAGACACGATGATAAAAAGCACTAAACCGGTTATCGCTGTCGGTGCTGTACGCACGGGTTGCGGTAAAAGTCAAACGTCGCGACGGATAATCGAACTTCTTATGGCAAAAGGATTAAAAGTGGTCGCTATTAGACATCCCATGCCTTACGGAAATTTGGTTGAACAAAAAGTGCAACGCTTTGCTACGGTTGAA
>JBFHQD010000181.1:0-6506 GCA_041592395.1 Bacteroidales bacterium
ATTATTAGGACTTAAGGGTTTCGATTTTTATTGTAATTTTTTTCGCCGGCAGGCTATAAATTGGCAAAAAACCTCAAATTGATTAAAAAAACCATGGAATAAATAACCTTGGATTTGGGCTCTAGCTTTTTCTTTATCAGTAGTTTATGGGCTTGATTATCATAATGGTAAGGCTAGCTGTATTTTTGTATATTTGAGATGGTCAATTTTATTTTTGTCTTATTGAATATAAACACAAATTTTTAGAGAATGAATAAACTGAATAGAACATGGCGTTTTCTTTTAACTTTTGCACTTATTGTTATTTTTTTTGGATGTAAAAAGGACGATGAAACACCAGTCAATGAACCCGTTTTAGGCAAAACAGAGATTAGTATAATTACTACCTCTTTTGGAAATTGTGAATCTGAAATCATTTCAATTGGAACTTCTGATATTACAGCAAAAGGCTTTTGTTGGAGTACCTATCCGCTTCCTACGCTCGATGATTATACAAGCACAAATATTAGTGGAGATTTAGAAGCTGGTTTTTATTCCGGTGTTTTTAATGGATTTGAATTGAATACAACTTATTATATGCGTTCTTGGGCAACGAATGCCGATGGTACCGGATATGGCGCCCAGCTTGAATTTCGTACCCCTCAAAATGCAATACTGGATTATGATGGAAACGCTTACAGTTCGATGTTTGTGAATACGCAGGAATGGCTTGTGCAAAATTTAAAAGTTACCCATTTTCAAGAGGGTACTGAAATTCCAAATGTAACTGATAATAGTAGCTGGGAGGCTTTATCTTCAGCGGCCTATTGTTTGTATGATAATGATGCCGCAAATAAAGATACTTATGGCGCTTTATACAATTGGGCTGCCGTCAATACCGGTCAACTTTGTCCTGAGGGTTGGCATGTTCCCTCCGAAAGTGAGTGGTCTGCTTTAGTTGAATTTTTTGATGGAGAACCATTAGCTGGAGGTCGATTAAAAGAACCGGGTATTTTTCATTGGGTAGCACCGAATGTTGGTCCAGGCGATTCTTATTTCTACGCATTGCCCGGTGGTAAAAGAGGAAATAGTACAGTAGGGGATGGCGAGTTTTTACGCAAAGGAAGCTATGGGTATTGGTGGACATCAACGGAGATCGATGCCAACAATGCGAATTCTCGTAGCATAACAAATGGTTCTGATTATATCTATAATTATGGCAACCGAAAAGAATACGGCCTTTCGGTTAGATGTATAAGTGATTAAATAGCATCGGTTTTTTTGTACTTATTCGCCATGGAATTTTGATTTTATAAGATGATAAATGTCTTGATTTAAAAAGAGGTTGGTTTTTACCGACTTAAATTGATTAATCAATTTATTGCTCTTTTTTTCCTATCATGCGAATTACCGAAGCTTTTCCTTTGTGAAGTTCTCCTTCCGATAAAAAAATGGATTCTTCCCAACTCTTAATTTCTTTGAGCTGTGCAAAATCGGCTTGGATTTCTTCTTTAGAAAAGAGCAAATCAATACTTTTAGGTCCGCCAGTCGTATTTTTTATTTGCGCTTTAGTAAAACCTTCGAGAAGAATAACTCCTCCAGGTTTTAAAAATTGAAGCAGTTTTTTGTGCTTCACTTGCCTGTTTGTTGGATGCGCATAGATAAGTACGATCAAATCGAAACTGTTGTCTTTATACTGCGCGTCTTCCCAATCGACGAGGTCGTATTTGATTTGTACCTTATTTTCTAATGCTAATTTTAGCGCTTTGTTTTTGGCTTCAAAACTACTATCAAAAGCGCTTACTTCCCAACCCTTTTTTGCCGCATAAACGGCATTCCGACCTTCGCCTTCAGCAGGAAAAAGCGCTTTTCCCACAGGGAGTAACGCAATTTGTTCTTTTAGAAAAGTATTGGCTTCCTTGCCGTAGATATATTCCTCTTGCGCATAACGTGTATCCCAAATATTTTGCATCGTCTTGATCTTTGCCTTTATTTTCAAGGCACAAAATTACGTTAAAAGCAAAGCGTTATCGCATATTAAACACTCGCTCGTTGTTATAAATTCGTTAAATCTAATTTGAAGAGTGCGCTAATTTTGATTCCATCTCGAATTTAAGCGGCAAAATACACTGAAGAAGTAAAGCCGTTTGATTTTTTTGCTGGAATTGTCCTGTCGTAAACGAAACGTCAGTCCAAAAAATCAATCGTTGAAAATATACAAGAAAATGAGCGTAGCTTCCAAAGCGGGTTTGTTATTTCCTTTTATTTCCAGTCGGGCAAAAATCTCCGCTTTTATTGTTCCTCTTAAATTTACTAAGGATTTTAATGTTGTTCTTAAACGGACTTCTTGATTTACCAATACGGCTTGATTATACCTCAAATTTTCGATGCCGTAGTTGACCAGCATTTTTAGGTTCTTGAACTCTGCAATTTGAAGCCAGAGATAGGGTAAAATAGAAAGACTCAAATAGCCATGAGCGATGGTCGATTTAAACGGACTTTCAATAGCAGCGCGCTCCGGATCGGTGTGTATCCATTGGTGATCATAGGTGGCATCTGCAAAAAGATTGATTTGTTCTTGCGTAATTTTATGGTACTCAGATATTCCTAACTCTTTTCCTATATAATTTACAAATTCAGCATAACTGTTTATTACTAATTTCTTCATAAATTTAATGTTAAATCAGGTTTTACTTCAGAATGTATTAATGAATAATACGGGTAAAGTTAGTAAATATTCACTAATTTCAAAAAAATCCAGGCTCATTTGTTTAAAATTAAGATTTTTTAAGGTTCTACTTCTTAAGTTACAGATTTAAATAGTCTGGAGCAGCCAAAAAAAATGTGCTCTAACTATTGAATAAAGTTAGAGCACAAGATAAGAAAGTTTAATAAATAGGTACTACAATGGGTTTAAATTCCGCTTTATTCCTTGTAAAAATAAACACTAAACAACTCTTCGTTTTCTTTTACAACCCAATGACTAAAGCTTAAGCTGGAGGCTTTATCGATTAATGGAGCCGGAATAAATGTGGAAATTAATTTATAAATCGTTGCCGCTTCTAAATGTTGTAAATCGGCAATTACTTGATTTACGGGGTGCTCACCGGCAGCTAACATATCGCGAACATCCAATTCTTGCGAAATATTCTTTTCGTCGAACCACTTGGGTTTGCTATTTGTTTGCGTATTGATCGATTCTATCGAAATCAATTCTTGACCCACCTCATTGCGCAATAAGTTTACCAAATCACCTACTTCAATATTTCCGATGATAGCTGCTTGCTGAATGGAAGTGATTTTGGCGACGGTTTTTCTCAGTAGTGGATTTTTCAGTTTCTTAAATGTTGGAATTTTCTCGATTAAGGTATCTTCTAGTTGAGGATAAGTTTCGATCAATTGCAATATCTTTGTTTTTGGGCTGATGATTAGTTTTGTATTTTCCATAGCTTATTTATAAGATAAGATTCTTTGTTCACCTTCTAATTCTCTGTATACATTTACATTATGCGAAACTTCCAATGTGCCTAAATATTCGTTTTTTTCATTGCGCATCGCAAAGTATTCAATATGGATCATTTGTCCTTTCATATTAATCCAGAAGGGCGCTCTCGATGCTTCTCCTGATCGAAAATCACTGATGATTTTATCAACAATATGTGCACTTGCCGGCGGGTGACAATTCCGCACATCGCGATTTAGAATGGCTCGGTTGCGTTGGAAAATCCGCTCTGAACCTTGCGAAAAGTATTTTACTTTATCGTCTTTGTCGACAAATGTGATGTCAACAGGTAATGTGTTAAGCAGAGCCAAGAGTTCCTCCGGCGAAAAACTACCCGACGGTAACTGAATATTTCCCCCCACTTTTTGTGCATCATTAATCGTTTCTTCTGCCGCCCATTCCGGCTTCCAATCGATTTCGGGATCGTAGAGACAGTAACCAATTTCGAGAGATTGTTTGCTTATTTCGTACCAATCGGCTTCGGTGAGTTTATCGTTGGCCATAGGGAAGAGAATTTCTTCTTCTTTTACGGTCATTTCTTCTACATTTATGGCCGCAGGCATAAGAATAATTTCTGCAGAAGCTATTAATTCTTCTCGCGTTATGGCTTCCGTTTTTAGAATTTCAATGCCGCCTTTAATTTGTTCGCGAATTTCATCATGTTTGCCCCACATTACTTTGGGAGGTCCGGTAATTCCTTGCGTTTCTAAATAGGGGAAGAGTAAATATTCTTTTCGTTGGTAATGCTTGTCAGCATCAAGCAAGGAATTGAAATGCGTATGTAAGGCTAGCACACTGCTTTTTAAATCGATATCGGGATTGTTTTCGACCGAAGCAATCAGCTCTTTTATTTTTTGTACAACTTGATTAAGCGCCTTGTTTTCCTTTTCAAAAACATCTATCGGGTGACCGGGAGGAATGTATTTAAAACCGGATAAATCAACATGCCCCGTTAATACTTTGGAATGCGCATCGCAAAGTTTTAGGATTTCCTCTTCCGGAAGACCTTCGCTAATAAGCTCTTGTTCCACTTCAACCACCTCGCCATAAGGAACTTGACTTAAGCTGTTAAGCAGTTCGGCTCTAACATCTTCTTGTGTGCCCCCTTCGTGCAGTTTTAATATTAGCGCTTTGAGCTGTTTTTTTCTTTCTATCGAATTATTTATTAATTCACTCATTTGTCTTGTTTTAAATGTATATTGTAGTACTTAATTTGGGAACAAAAATAGAGGAGCTGTATGAGATTGTCAATCCCCATTAGTAGGTATATACTACAACAAAGTAGTATTAAAATTATCGAATTGTTTTAAAGATGAAAATCCAGAAATAGGCATGCTATTTCAGCATAAAGTAGAGGAGAGGAGACGATGTGTTAGTTCTGATTATTAATCACTTAGGCTATAAAAAGAGTTGAATTGATTGGGGAGTTCTTTTTTGATTTTTATTTCTGCTTCACTTTAATCAGTTTACCGGTATCGTAGCCTCTTTTTTTTAAGTTTTCAAGTATTGAAGTATAAGTTGAATTTTCCATTGATGAACTTCGACTCAATATCCAAAGGTATTTATCTGATTTACTTCCAATTACGGCGTATTGATAGTTTTTGTCCAACTCCAATACAAAATAATCAGCATAAAAAATCCAGAAGAAAGAGACTTTTAACTTTGCCGGTTCCGTCTGCGGGTTTGGAATTTTAGCTTTTCCAATAGCTTCTTGAAAGGGGCCATTCAAAGAACCTTTGTATCCACTGTTTACCACTTTTATTTTACCATCCTCGCGCATGCTGTAAGTGGCTGTTACACCCTCGAGGCCACGTTCAAAACGATGATCGAAACGTGCAATTTCGTACCAAGTTCCCAAATATTTATCAATGTCAAGTTCTTTAACAACGCTTTTGTCTATCATAGTGTTTTGCGATTTGCAGGCAGTAAATGCTAAGGCGAAAATTAGAATTAAAAAACGAATTCCGCTTATTTTTATATATGCTCCCATTTCTCAATTTCTCCATTGATTTGTTCAAATATAGGATGTATTTCTGTATTTATACTCTTTTCTAATAATCTATATTTAAGCGGATCTCTTATCTTTAACTTATTTAAAAGATGTTGGCGCTCATATTCTACTTGACCGGTTGTTACTATAATACGACAAGCATTTACATTTTCATCAAACTTTGATTTATCAAATTGATAGGCTCTTTGATTTGCTTCTATCCAAACATGTTTTAAATAAAAGTGAATACAGCTTATCGGGTTTTCTGCATTTTTAAACCGAATCAATTGGGGATGATTGGTATAGCCTTTTGTTTTGCCTTCCAAAACATGTTTGGCCAATAAAGTTTCTCGCCATAGAGCGACCAAACCTTTTGTATCGAGGTATTTAGGATGTATAGACCAGATTCTCATAAGGGAAATAGTTTTTCAAGCACCTTCAAATTGTAATCAAAGATTTCACATAACCCAATGTGTATGTAGGCAAAGTTAATCATTAAATCAAGCCTGATATAAAAACAGCTTTATGAGCGTTTAATTGTTCGATAATCTATAATGCTTTTTTAAAACTTTGCTGGTCTAGATACAATAAGGGCAGCGCTTTATTTAGCTCTGCCCTTTTCGTTATTATTGTAAGATTTTATTTAATTACTTGTCTGTTTGGTCTTCTATAGTTCCTATTGTTATTAGTCCATCGACAGTTTCAGCATTTTCTAAAATAAAAACTGCTGCAGCATTCCAATTTTTATGAAATTCTGCTAATTCTTCCGGTGTTGCGGTACCCGAGGCTACTTTATTTCCTATTTCTTTTAGGACTTTTTCATCTGTTTTGGGTTGTACTAAAGTAATGTTCCAAGATCCGGTTACAGACTTATTATTGTCTAAGCGAGTAAAAATCCATTTCATTTTGGGTGGAGGTGTGCCCACAGGATTTTCTGTATATACCATTTTGTTTCTACGAATCGTAAGTGGATTTCCTTTTGCAAATACAGAACCTGAAAAACCATTTTTGGTTGTGGCGCCAGTTACATAGGCC
>JBFHQD010000182.1:0-6490 GCA_041592395.1 Bacteroidales bacterium
TGAATAAGCAAATTGGTAAACAAATGCCATTCAATAACTTCAAAATAACAGAGGATGAGAAGAATTAGAAAGGTATCAATAAATTGCGAAGAGAAAGTCGATCCGTTATTTCTTAACCATAGGTGCTTGCCATTGGTTAGTTTTTTCCAAAAATGAAACATCTGAACATCAACCAATTGTGCAACTAAATAGGCAGTCATCGAAGCCCCTACAGCAATAAAAGTAAAGCCAAAAACATGGGTAAAAGTTGTATCATCAACCGGCGACCAGGTCGTTGCTATTACATAGTTGGCTAAAATTACAATGCCTAAAGTAAAAATACTGGCTACAAATCCTATATAGACCACCTGATTTGCTCTTTTCTTCCCGTAGATTTCAGAAATGATATCCGTTACAATAAAGGTAATGGGATAGGGTAAAATTCCAACGGACAATTCAAACGTGTACCAACCAAAAGGCGACCAAGTAAAAAACTTTTGAAAAATGAGATTACTTGTGACCAAAGAAGCTAAGAAAATAGCCAAAAGTGTAAAAAAAGCCATTTCGGCTTGGTACTTTTTTTTTGAATCCATGCCCGCAAAGTTAGCGCTTTTGTATAAAGTCGAATACAATAGAAAGACTTAGCGATAGAATTAGAATAAAATTAACAATTCGCTGCTAATTTTTATTAATCGCTTTGATAAAAGGACTTTATTTCCGTTTCTTTTTATTCTTTTTTGGAAGCGGTTTTGCCATAAGCGATTTCCAATCGGCCGGATTTTCTTCAGATAATTCGCGCGTTTCGATATAATCTTCGTTCCGAATGGAATTTACGTAAACGGGTTTTCCGATAAATTCTTCAATCGCTTTTAACAGAGGTTTTTCCTCTTCGGCACAAAAAGAAATGGCAAAACCCCGGTGATCGCCGCGACCGGTTCGGCCCACGCGGTGAACATAATTCTCCGCTTGCTCCGGCAAATCGTAATTCACCACAAACTCAACGCGATCAACATCAATGCCTCGTGCACTTACATCGGTAGCAACCAAAACTTTAATTTTTCCGTTTTTAAAATCGCTCATAACGCTGGTGCGGTCTTTTTGATCCTTATCACCATGTATCGTTTTGGCTTTTATATCAACGCGTTCCATAGCTTTTGCTACACGTTCGGCACGTACTTTGGTACGGACAAAAACCAAGATTTTAGCTTCCGGATTTTCTTTAATCAGGCGCTCCAGAAAAAATCGTTTATCGTCCATTTCTACAAAAGCTACCTTGTGATTTACATTTCTAGAAACAGGATCTTCAGGTGCAATTTGAATGCGGAAAGGTTTGTCGACTAAAGAATAAGCTAGTTTTTTTATTTCTTTATCGATGGTTGCAGAAAAGAAAAGAGTTTGGCGTTTCTTGGGTAAATGGGTGATTAACTGTCGAATATCTTTAATAAAACCCAAGGCAAGCATATGATCGGCTTCATCTAAAACCAAAATATTGATGCGATGCAATTTCAAATGTCCTTGACTGGTTAAATCGAATAAACGGCCGGGTGTAGCTACCATGATATCGAATCCTTTTTGCAGTTCTGCAATTTGAGGATCTTGTTCTACACCACCAAAAACGCCAAATGTTTTTACTAAAGTGCCTTTTTCGAGCGCATTAAAAACCTCGGTTATTTGAATGGCGAGCTCACGGGTAGGAACCATCACTACTGCTCTAATTCCATCTTCGCGTCGCTGTACTTTTTTTCGGTGATTTAATATGTCGATGATAGGAATGGCAAAAGCGGCCGTTTTTCCCGTTCCGGTTTGCGCAATAGCCAACACATCATCCCCCGAAAGGATGGGCTGTATTGATTTAAACTGGATATCGGTCGGCCGTTTAAAACCAAGTGCACGGATACTCTCTTTAAGCTCATCCGCAATTTTGTAATCATCAAATTTCATTTCTCTCTATGGTATTAAATCCCCCAAAAACCAAGTGCTTTTAGAAAGGTAAATCATCTTTATCTTCTATATCTTCAGGCGGAGGTGTTTGAGCAGAAGTATTGGCTACCGGAGCTTGATCATTTCCCGCGTAATTATCTTTATTCCCTCCTGAAGAGCTTAATTTTAAAACTTTATCCCCTTGGATTTCAGTCACGTATTTTTTTACACCGTTTGCGTCTTCGTAAGAGCGTGTTCTCAAGCGTCCTTCTAAATAAATCTGATCGCCTTTAATCAGGTTCTTTTCAGCCAAATAACGCCAAAGAACAATATTATGCCATTCGGTCTGATCTTGCCAATTGCCTTCTTTATCGCGATAGCTTTCTGTCGTTGCCATCGAAAAAGAAGCTTTTTTAGTTCCATTGTCAAAAGTCATTATTTCCGGATCGCGACCCAAATGACCAACTAAAATTACTTTATTAATTCCTGCCATGATTCTATTTTTTATTGATTAGTCCCCTAATATACAAAATGCCAAAAACAATTTTCAGCCAAATGTGCGAAGGTAGTAAGTTTATTATCTAACGTCGGGATTTATTTTTCTAACGTCCAAGTTGTGCCCTCTTTTGTGTCCTTTAATTCGATATGCAATTTAGCCAATTCAATGCGAATTAAATCGGCAGAAGCCCAGTCTTTTTTCAGTTTTGCTTGTTGACGAAGCGCTATTAAAGTATTAATTACACTATTTAATAAGGCATCGTTTCCTTCTTTTTGCGCTTCGTTTTTTAATCCTAGGATATCAAAAACAAAGCTTTTGAATTTGCTTTGAAGTTTTTCTAAATCGCTCGCATTTAAGCTTTCCAAATCTGCCTGAACGGAATTGATCATTTTTACGGCTTCAAATAAATGAGCGATAAGTATGGGCGTGTTAAAATCGTCGTTCATAGCCGAATAACACTTGGCAATCCAAGATTCAATATCGATGCTCGATGCTGCTTTTGACTTGAGTTTATCGACCAATTCCGTAGCAGCCATCAATTTAGCAAACCCTTTTTCGGCTGCCAATAAAGCAGAATCACTAAGATCTAAGGTAGAACGATAATGCGCTTGTAACATAAAGAAACGAACGACCATAGGGCTAAAAGCCTTGCTTAATTTATCGTTTTCACCTGAAAATAATTCGTTGGGAAGTAATGTATTTCCCGTTGATTTACTCATTTTTTGTCCGTTGAGCGTAAGCATATTGGCGTGTAACCAGTATTTTACAGGATCTTTTTTTCCGTAGGTGGCTTTGTTTTGTGCTATTTCGCATTCGTGATGAGGAAATTTCAAATCCATTCCGCCTCCATGAATATCAAATTGTTTGCCTAAATATTTAGAACTCATCACCGAACATTCCATATGCCATCCCGGAAAACCTTCTCCCCAAGGCGATTTCCATCGCATGATATGTTCCGGTGAGGCTTTTTTCCATAGCGCAAAATCTGCCGGATTTCGCTTTTCATCCTGTCCGTCAAGATCGCGTGTATTGCTAATCAATTCTTCGATATTCCGACCTGAAAGTTTGCCATAGTCGTTGTCAAACTCGCGATTAAAAGCATCCACATCAAAATAAATAGAGCCATTGCTTTCGTAGGCCAGTTTTTTCTTTAAAATTTCCTCGACCATCGATATTTGTTCGATAATATGTCCGGTTGCCGTAGGCTCAATATTGGGGGGTAGGTTATTAAACAATTGCAAAACATGATGGAAATCGAGCGTGTATTTTTGAACAATTTCCATAGGCTCCAATTCATCCAAGCGAGCTTTTTTCGAGATTTTATCTTCGCCCTGATCCGCATCATTTTCTAAATGGCCGGCATCCGTAATATTTCGCACATACCTCACTTTATATTTCAAATGACTTAAATACCGATAGATAATATCAAAAGAAATAAAAGTCCGACTGTTTCCTAAGTGAACTTCACTATAAACGGTAGGGCCACAAACATACATCCCGACAAAGGGCGCATGGAGAGGTTCAAAAATTTCTTTTTTACGGGTTAGTGTATTGTATACTTTAAGTGAATCTTTCATGCACGAAAATTTTTGCAAAATTAAGGCTTTTAAATGAATAGCGCTTTCTTTTTCGCTGTGATTTTTATTAGGATGAAGCTTGCATTTTAGCGTATAAATCGCATAAGGTATTTTCGAAATGATTATCATGCGCTTTTACCCATTCAAATTCCAAGTATTTACCTATACTCAATGTGTTAAAATATTTCCAATACCCGATATTTTTTGCTTTTTCTCCATTTACGGTATGCCAATCGTTCAATTCCCAAATGGGAACCCATTCGGTTAATCCTTTCCGCACATATTGACTATCGCTTACGATTCGTATTTTTTCAACATCTTTCAGTATTTCCAGACTTTTTATGGCCGCTTCTAATTCGATGAGCGAACTGCTTTTTTTGCCAGAATCGTAAGTATGTAATTGGTAGTTTTGATTTGGTTTTTTGATCAAAACAACGTAACCTCCCTTTCCTTTTTTCTCCAGAAAAGAGCCGTCGGTATAGACTTTTGTAATGTCTTGATCGCTTTTTTCGCTGACAAAGATTTTACGTTGATCACTTCTTCTGTCGAGCACAATTATTTTTGACCGATTGCTAAACTGCTTCATGTCTTTGTTTTCCCATAGAATAAATTGCATTTCAAAGCCAATAAAAAAGGTGTCTAAGCGTTTGTTGTGAAGTATTTTACGAAGTTGATGCTCATGTGTTTTTAGATAAGTGGAAAAGGGATTATTATCTAAAAAAACAAGTGATTTTGTTAAGGGCGTATATCCAATAGAGCAGCTTTCTTTTGTTTTTTCGGATAAGATTTGCATGCGGTATTCTTGACCTTGAAAAGCCTCTATTTTAAAGAAAAACCGATTGAGCAAGATATCCTCTTCCATAGTCTAAAAATAACGAATTAAAGCTTTCCGCCAAGCACACAGGTCTTTTTAATTTTTTCTACTCGCCCCGACAAATCAAAATATTCGAAATATAAAATATAGATTCCAATAGGGGCTTTGTCGCCATTTTCTGTGCATCCGTCCCAGAAAATTTGTCCCTGGGGACTCATTATTTCATTCTTTATCAAATGGTTGATTTCTTGCTTTTGCGAATTATAGATGATCAAATTAAGCGTAAATCCACTTTCGGAAAATGCATAATCGATTTTTAAAAGATCATCTATACCATCGGAATCAGGAGTAAATATTTCCGGACTTATCTGTATTATTTCTTCATTTTCGGAAACATCCTGAAACTGTGAATTTTTGTAAGCCGGTGTGCCAAAGTTAACGCTTGCTGCGGCTGATAACCAATTGTTTGCATCGTTTGTTTCTTTATCTGGCGAAAGTCTTTCCAATGCTTTACCCTTCGTATTATTTATTAATGAATGATGCATCGATTCCGCGTATTTAAGCGCATCAATTATATAATTTTTTTGCGATGCTTTACTCAATAAAACAGATCCGCTTGAATTTGGGAGTAGAGGGAAATCATCGAATTCATAAATTTTTGCGGGGTTTTCAGAATAATAAACATCCAGAACAGCGCTTTTATTTTTACAAAAAACAAAATATTCATTGGGAAATACCAGACCCATATTGGGCTGAAAAGAATAAAACGTGGTGTCGTATAGCTCCGTTACCAAGCGCGAAAATAAAAGTTTACGGCTATCGATAACTTTGTTGGAGCGATTAAAAAGTTCGACATAATCCCCATCGTTCTGCCAGGCATCAAAAAGAATTTCATTAATAACGAGGTCTCCTGCTTCGACGTCTTGCGGTAGGGCAAAAAGTTTGCTATAATTCGTTAATTCAAAACCGTTACAGCCACTAATTGAGCGATTTAAGTTTAATTCGTAATGCGTATTTTCGTTAAAGCTTTTGGTAAAGCGAAGTTGAGAAACTGAATAATCAGGTGAAAATAACCGCACTTCACTGGGCGAACCCAAGGCATTATCTACTGTATAATTGGCTGTGTTTTTCAATGGAATGGTGTCCATGCTTTTTGAAAAATGGAGGGATAGCGTATTTTGATCCTCAATTGAAATCCATTTAATATCAGGGAGAAGATAATCAGCAGACCTGTTTATTACGCTGTTTTCCATACCCGGAGTACCCCCATTTGCATTTTCCGATGCTGTCCAGTTTTCTGCCTGTTCACAAAAATAGTCCTGCAAAATCATTTCCAAAGACCATCCTCCTTCCGATTTAAAATCATCTTTGTACCAATTGTCATGATAGTGAATAAAATGAATGACTTGACCAAGCTGATTTTTTAAAACGATTTTATCTTCGCTATTTGAAAGGTTGAATGATGGAACTTCCAAAACAATGCCAAAAAGGCTAAATAAAATGGCGTTATGGGGATGGGTAAGGATGATATAGCTTTTTGCATTCAGCGTGATATCAGAAAATTGAAATTTGGAATTCCCAAATACTAAGCTCCAATCAATCAGGTTTATAGGATAATTTGTTTGATTAAAAAGTTCTATATACTCGGCTTCAGGTAAACCCTGCGAAGGTGTTGGGTTGGCCATAATTTCATTGATTAAA
>JBFHQD010000183.1:0-6409 GCA_041592395.1 Bacteroidales bacterium
GCTGAGCTTGTCCATGAAGAAGAGTGGGGTTTAAAAAAACTTGCATATCCTATTCAAAAAAAGTCGACAGGATTTTATCAATTATTAGAATACCGCATGGAAGGTGAGCACGTTCGCAATTTCGAAGTCGCTTTTAAACGCGACGAACGTATTCTTCGATTCTTAACCGTTGCTTTGGATAAACATGCCATTGCTTACAACGAAAAGAAAAGAGCGATGAAAAAAGGCGAATCAGAAGTTAAAGCAAATTAATCACTTAAAAAAATTTAACAATGGCTCAAAATACAGACATTAAATATCTTACCCCAATTGCGGTAGATACTAAAAAGAAAAAATATTGCCGTTTTAAGAAAAGCGGAATTAAATATATCGATTACAAAGACGCAAACTTTTTGTTGAAATTTGTAAACGAACAAGGTAAACTTTTACCACGTCGTTTAACCGGTACATCTACCAAATATCAGAAAAAAGTAGCTCAAGCAGTTAAAAGAGCACGTCATATTGCTTTAATGCCATATGTTGGCGATTTATTAAAATAAAAGGAGGACGATCGATGCAAATTATTTTAAAAAAAGATGTCCAAAATTTAGGATATACAGACGATATAGTGGAAGTTAAAAACGGTTACGCGCGTAACTATTTAATTCCTCAAGGATTAGCTATTGCTGCTAACGAAAGCAATAAAAAAATCCTAGCTGAAGTAAGAAAACAACGGGCTTTTAAGATTGAGAAAATCAGAAATGAAGCCAGTGCTGAAGCTAAATTATTAGACGGATTAACGGTAAAAATTGCTACTAAAGCAGCTGCTTCAGGAAAGATTTACGGTTCCGTAAATGCTATTCAGATTGCAGATGCAATTAAGGAACAACACAATTACGATGTTGATCGCAAGAAAATTACTATTGAAGGCGAAAGCATTAAAGAAGTAGGAACTTACAAAGCAACTGCTCAACTTTATAAAGACATTGTAGCAGAAATTACTTTTGAAGTTGTTACCGAAGAATAGAACAACAAAACTGATTAAAAATCCCGTTCCACAAGGTTCGGGATTTTTTTATGCCGTAATTTCATAAATTTGCTCAAAAAATCACATGCTCAGTCAAGCCGAAATAAAATTGATAAATGCACTTAAACTAACAAAGAATCGCAAGAAAACCGGCTTTTTTTTGGTAGAAGGACCAAAAATGGTACTTGAGCTCATTCAATACCCTGCCTTTGAAATTGCTTTTATAGCAGCCCGCAAAGCTTGGTTAAATACGCAATCCGATTTAAACCATTTTCCTTTAAGAGAAATAACAGATAAAGCTTTGCAGAAACTAAGCAATTTTTCCACGGCCAACGAAGTTTTAGCCGTTGTAAAAATACCTGAACACGAACAATTTACACCAAAAAAAGATACACTTTACCTTGCGTTGGATACCATTCAAGATCCGGGGAATTTAGGAACCATTATCCGCACAGCGGAATGGTTTGGGATTACAGAAATCATTTGTTCAAACGATACCGTTGATTGTTACAACCCAAAAGTCGTACAATCGACAATGGGTTCCTTGTATCGTGTAAGGTGCCATTATTGCGATTTAAGCGCCTTTCTAAAAAGCCAAAGCACTCCGATATATGGAACTTTACTAAACGGAAAAAACATCTATTCTGAAACATTGAGTAAATCCGGTTTTATCGTTATTGGCAACGAATCGAAAGGGATTTCAGAGGCGGTACAACGCTGCATCACTCATCCCCTATTTATCCCAAGTTATGCGCCTTCAAAAGCAGAATCGCTGAACGCATCTATTGCCAGTGCAGTTGTTTTAGCTGAATTCCGAAGAAAATAAAAATTTTGTTAAATTCATTTATCATCGACCTAAAATTGCTCAAAAATCTGTACTTTTGTTTTTTAAATAACAGGACAAATGATTTTTAAACTTATCTTAATTACAACGGCTTTAATGGCAGCTGCTTTTGCGCTAATTGGTATAAAAATGTTCATTTTCAAGGATGGTGTTTTTACGCAAACTTGCAGTTCAGAAATAGCGGTACCCGATGGTACTAAATTAGGTTGTACTTGTGATGAAAACCCCGGATATACCTGCGAAAACTACGAAGAACATCACGGTATTGCGAGTCAAATTAAAAAATTACAAGAAGAAGCTAAAAAGAATAAATAAATTAAATTTCCCTAAAAAAAAAGCCTGATCTCAATTGAAATCGGGCTTTTTTATTTTAGCAGAGCCTAAATGGCTCGGAATATCAAACGTGAATTAGCCTAAAATTTCTTTCATTTTACGACCAATCTCAGCTGGAGAGTCTACGACATGAATACCACAGTCAGCCATAATTTCTTTCTTGGCTTCGGCAGTATCTGCTTTTCCTCCAATGATGGCACCGGCATGACCCATTGTACGACCTTTAGGTGCGGTAGAACCGGCAATAAAACCAACAACCGGTTTTGTACCATGATCTCTGATATATTCAGCAGCTTCGGCTTCCATTCCGCCACCAATTTCTCCAATCATAACAATTCCTTCTGTTTCCGGATCGTTCATAAACATTTCAACAGCCTCTTTGGTTGTAGTTCCAATAATTGGATCACCACCAATACCAATTGCCGTTGTTTGTCCAAGGCCAACTTTTGTCAATTGATCTACAGCCTCATAAGTTAAGGTTCCTGAACGAGAAACGATTCCTACACGACCTTTTTCATGAATAAAACCAGGCATAATTCCCACTTTTGCTTCACCGGGAGTTATAACACCTGGGCAGTTAGGACCAACTAAGCGACTTTTTGTGCCTTTTAAATATTCTTTAACCTTTACCATATCACTGGTAGGAATTCCTTCTGTTATACAAATTATTACTTCAATACCGGCAGAAGCAGCTTCCATAATTGCATCAGCAGCAAATGGAGGCGGAACAAAAATTACAGAAACATTGGCTTTTGCTTTATCAACAGCATCTTGAACCGTATTAAAAACCGGTCTTCCTAAATGCTCTTGGCCTCCTTTACCGGGAGTAACACCCCCAATAACATTGGTGCCATATTCAATCATTTGTCCAGCATGGAATGTACCTTCTCCTCCGGTAAATCCTTGAACGACTACTTTAGAGTCTTTGTTTACTAGGATACTCATTTTATTTAGGTTTTTTGTATTAGAATAACGTACTAAAATTAGAAAACAAAAGTAAGCTGTTTTTAGAGATTAAAGAATAGAAAACGGAAATTAAAATCGATTTTATATCCATTCCAAATAAAAAATAGAGCATCTTTACAAGGTTAACTTAGCATAAACCCTAATTTTCTTTGACAATTGACATTTTGCAACGTAACTTTGTTCGCCTACGATATAAAACTTTTTCTATGCTTAAACATTTAGCCAACAACGATACTATATGTGCCTTAGCCACCCCTTCAGGTAGCGGTGCCCTAGCCCTTATCCGACTTTCAGGACCCGCCAGTTTTGCGATTACAGATACTATTTTTACTGCTTTAAAAAGCGGAGTAAAGATAGCGCAAGCCGATCCCTATACCATTCATTTTGGAAAAATATACGACGAAAATGCTTTATTAGATGAAGTTTTGGTCAGTGTTTTTAGAGCACCACACAGCTATACCGGAGAAGATAGCGTCGAAATTTCTTGTCATGGGTCAACCTATATCCAGCAAAAACTAATTGAACTTCTTTTAAAAAAAGGAGCTCGCATGGCAGAGCGTGGCGAATTTACTTTACGCGCCTTTTTCAATGGTAAATTTGATTTGAGTCAAGCCGAAGCTGTTGCCGATTTAATTGCATCAAACTCTGTTGCTTCACATAGTTTAGCTTTAGAACAGATGCGCGGCGGATTTTCGACTAAAATTAAAAACTTACGCAAAGAGTTAGTCGATTTAGCTTCATTGATAGAGCTTGAACTCGATTTTTCGGAAGAAGATGTTGAGTTTGCCGATCGCACCCGCTTCCTATCTTTGTTGGATGAAATTAGACGTGAGGTAAATCAATTAATCGATTCCTTTGCTTTGGGAAATGTGATTAAACACGGAATTCCGGTTGCCATTATTGGAAAACCAAATGCAGGAAAATCGACTTTGCTTAATCGGATTTTACAAGAAGAAAAAGCCATTGTTTCTGATATTCCGGGAACCACACGCGATAGTATTGAAGACACCATCAGCATAGAAGGCTTTGCTTTCCGTTTTATTGATACCGCAGGCTTAAGGGATTCGACCGACACCATTGAAAATCTGGGTATTGAACGCACTTACGAAAAAATAAGGCAATCGAAGATTATACTTTACGTTTGTGATATGACAAAATCAACGCCCGATGAACTGGAAACAACGATTAAAGATTTTAAAGAACATATTGAGGATGAAAACAAACGTTTTATACTGATTGGCAATAAGATAGACGAACTGATAGAAATGCCACGTTATTTCCACAAATACCTCGATCTAGAAACCATTTTTGTATCAGCAAAGCGGAACGAAAATATCAATCTCATTATCGACAGCTTGGTAGCTTCCGTAAAGAATTTAGATTTGAACGACAGTACTATTGTTTCGAATGCGCGCCATTTGGGAGCTTTAAACAAAGTTGGAGAATCCATTCAAGCGATAGAAACCGGATTTCACGAGGGCGTCCCTACCGACCTGATTGCCATTGATATTCGCACGGCTTTACATTATTTAGGTGAGATAACGGGTGAAGTGACTAACAATGAATTATTGGGTAATATTTTTGGTAAGTTCTGTATTGGAAAGTAGGTTCTAAATTCAAACTACCCTAATCAACCACACTAGGAAGCCCATTTTTAATTCTATTAATCGACAAATTATAAAAACTTTATGAAAATTTGATCTTGCTTTAATCAGCTCGCTTATAGTAAAATTTGTTTGTATCTTAATGGAATATTAGAAATTATCTTAAAAAATTCTAAAATTCACCAATACAAACAGTATTTCATACCTTTGTATAATTATAACCATAAACACACGTTAATACAATTACCATTTTAAATTACAAGCTTACAAATGCATAGCGAAAGACAAAATCAAATTATCGAAGAATCCATAAAGCTCATTCATACTCAGGGCATTCAAGGGATGACCATTAAAAACATATCCGTTGCTATCGGTCTTACCGAAGCCGCTATTTACCGTCACTTTAAAAGCAAAGATGAAATTCTTTCTACAATTTTGGATGATTTTCGCAAGAACTTAGAAACGGAGGCTAAATCAATACTGGAGAGTAATGTTACGGCATTAGAAGCCCTTAAAACGATGCTAAATCATATGGTAGATATGTTTTGCGCCAAACCATTTATTGTTTCTGTTATTTTCTCAGACGAGATTTTTAAAAATAAGCAATCTTTATCCAATAAAATCATACAATTGATAAAACAAAACAACGAAAACTTTAAATTGATTGTAGAACGTGGACAAAAGAATAAGGAGTTTAGAACCGATATTGATGCTAATGAATTGGCGATTATCATTATGGGTTCGTTTAGGATGGTTATAAAAAACTGGCAACATAGCAAGCAATTCTATTCGCTTAAATTAAGGGCAAATCAGCTTTTTGAATCGCTATGCAAAATCATTTCTAATAGTTATCATCCTCCCATTTAAAAGAAACCAACTTAGAAAATAGCTAATCTAAAAAAGCAAAATCAGCTATAAGAAATAAAAAAGCCGTCCCAATTTGAATATTGAAACGGCTTCTTATGTTTAAATAACCGATTACATTCTAAAACTTAACTGAAGATAAAAAATATTAAACTCTGCTTCAATTTTATTTGATGGCGTTGTATCTGATATAACTTCATTATGCAATCCACGCGTATAGGATAATGTTGAAGATAGAAATTTACTCCAATTTTTTTGTATACCCAATGAAAGATGATGTTCAACAACGGCTATTGAACCTAAGTTGCTATTTACATCTTCGGGAGAAATAGGAGTTGCACCATAAGACCAACCTCCAATAACTTTAAGCCCTTCTTTAGGCTGTAGTTGCGTACTAAGAGCATATACAAACTGGTCATCCCATCCAAAATTTAGCGGAATTTTATATCCAGTTGGTGATGTTACTTCAATTACATCCATAACGGCAGATTGGTCAATCCATTTAACATCCCCTTCAATCAGTAATTTTGGCATCGGGGTAAACGAGATTCCAAATGCAGCTTGTTGTGGACTATTCATGTCCATTTTATAAATACCTTCTCCACCTGCTTGTGGCACCAAGCTTGTTCCATTAAACGCATACTCAGCAATATTCATTTCTGATATATAGGATAAACCAATGTTTATCTTAGCATTTGGCATATAAATTAAACCAATGCTACCACCCAATCCCCAGCTTGCTGTTTCTGGAAGCATAAAGGAGGGTGTTTTTAGAGCAAGAGTTTGATTTCC
>JBFHQD010000184.1:0-6392 GCA_041592395.1 Bacteroidales bacterium
CATAAAGCGTCTTGTTTTTTTTGAAAAGC
Source organism: Bacteroidales bacterium (assembly GCA_041592395.1). Lineage (GTDB taxonomy): Bacteria > Bacteroidota > Bacteroidia > Bacteroidales > UBA12170 > UBA12170. Next base: position 30 of record JBFHQD010000184.1, read on the forward strand.
TAAAATAAGACAAAAATCCATTTGCTTTTCATTTAAAGAAGCGTGATTAAAAATAATTCAATTTTGAAAAAAGCGATCCTTGCTCGCACCTATAATAAGAAGGTATTCACCTCGCTATTTTAATCTCAAAGAATAGGGAGGTATAAGGTTGTCGATTAATTTTATATTTTTGAGTAATTAAATTCCTTATTAATGAAAGAAAGAATTAGAAAACTGGCTGGTGAATATTTAAACGATATAATCAAAATACGACGTGACTTTCATCAAAACCCTGAATTGGCGTTTGAAGAAATAGAAACGGCGAAAAGAATTGCTCAGTTTTTAGATAGGCATAAGATAAAATATACGGAAAAGGTTGCTAAAACCGGAATTGTAGGTGTAATTGAAGGGAAAAATCCGCAAAAAAAAGTGATTGCCCTTCGTGCCGATATGGATGCATTACCCATTACAGAAAATAATGCAGTTCCTTATAAATCGTTGAATATAGGTAAAATGCACGCCTGTGGGCACGATGTTCATATGGCTTCTTTGCTAGGAACATTGGCTATTTTAAATCAGTTAAAAAACGAATTTGAAGGCAGTGTAAAATTTTTGTTTCAACCCTCTGAGGAGCAGTATCCCGGGGGGGCAAGTGTAATGATTGCCGAAGGCGTTTTAGAAAATCCTGCACCGCAAAGTATTCTCGGACAGCATGTGTATCCGGAATTAAAAGCAGGACAAGTTGGATTTAGATCGGGCAAGTATATGGCATCGACCGATGAAGTTTTTCTTACTGTAAAAGGAAAAGGAGGTCATGCGGCACTTCCAAATACAGTGGTCGATCCTGTTTTAATTGCTTCGCATATTGTAGTGGCAATGCAGCAGATCGTGAGCAGATATGCACTTCCTACTATTCCAACAGTTATTTCATTTGGGAAAATAGTAGGCGAAGGTAAAACGAATGTAATACCCGATAAAGTGGAATTAGAAGGTATTATAAGGACATTTGATGAGCATTGGAGAGCGGAAATCAAAGCGAAGATTAACTTATTGGCGAAATCGATTGCTCAAGGTATGGGAGGTGATTGCGAGGTAAGAATAGAAAAGGGTTATCCCTTTGTTTATAATAACCCGGAATTAACAAAAAGGGCAAGAAATGCTGCTGAACAATTTTTAGGAAAAGAACAGGTTTTTGATTTGGATATGCGTATGACTGCGGAAGATTTCGCATTTTACGCACAAAAAATACCGGGCTGTTTTTACCGTTTGGGAGTTGCGGCTCCGCATGCAGATAAGCTGCTTAACTTGCATTCATCAACTTTTAATGCAGATGAAAATAGTTTAGAAACGGGCATGGGATTAATGGCTTATTTGGCAATAGATGAGCTAAATCAGCTTTGCTAAAGTTAAGAACGAATTTTAATAAAACTTTACTTACATTTGTTTTTTAACTGCCTATAGATACAATGGAAAACCAAAGACAAATACTGATTGTTGATGATTCGCCTAATAATCAGCGTATTATCGGGACAATTCTTTCGGATAAAAAATATAAGCTTGCTTTTGCCTCAAGCGGAAAAGATGCATTCGATAGTATTCATACGAAAAAACCGGATTTAATTTTGCTTGATATTATGATGCCAGAAATGGATGGTTTTGAAGTAAAAGCAAAGTTAAATGCAGATCCATTGTTAAAAGAAATTCCGGTCATTTTTATTACAGCACTTGAAGAACCGGAAAATAAAGCCAAAGGTTTTGATCTAGGAGGCAGAGATTATTTGGTAAAGCCAATAAACAAATTAGAAGTATTAGCACGTGTTAATGCGCAGTTGCTTATCCAAGATCAAAAGAGCGAGTTGTTAAGGATTAATAAGGAGCTTCAAATTGCCAATGACACCAGAGAAAAAATATTCTCTGTTATTTCTCACGACCTAAGAACATCAGTCGGAAATATGCGAAATGTATTTCGTTTTATGTTGGATGGAATGATAGACCCTGTGGAAGACCGAGATATAATTTTTGATGCGGAAGTGACTTCGCGACATACCTATAACTTGTTAGAAAACCTTTTGTATTGGGCTAAATCGCAACAAGGAAATATCAAGATTTATCAAGAAAATGTGGATGTAGAAGATGCTATAAACGATGTGCTCGATCAGGAAATGGCATCGGCTACCAATAAATCCATTACTATTAAAACAGAGGTAGCAAACGGCCTTAAACTTTTTGGTGATCGTATAACCCTGAATATCATACTCCGTAATTTGCTGATTAATGCCATTAAATTTACTCAAGATGAAGGTGAAATTCATATAACAGCAAACGAAACGAGCGAAGGAATAAATATCGCCATAAAAGATAATGGTGTGGGGATGAGTGCTTCCGACATTAAGAAAATTTTAGAAAGAACGGAAGCTTTTTCAAAAAAAGGAACTAATCAAGAACGAGGAACCGGATTAGGTTTGGTGATTGCAGGAGAATTTTTGGAGCTAAATAAAGGCCGACTTTCGATTAAAAGCGAACTAAACAAAGGAAGTGAATTTAGGGTTATTTTTCCTAAAACCGAGGCAAATCATACTATTTAAAGTACAATAAAACAGTATATTATAATTAAATGCATTTGATTCTACGTAAAACTATTCTGCTGTTTTTATTAGCAGTTAGCTTTTCCTATTCGATGGGAATTGAAACTTCCAATAAAGATGAGAAAGTGCGTATTTTGTCAGATGCGGAGGTTCAAAAACAGTTGGAAATTGCCAATTCGTTTTATCTAATTAATAGTCATGCCACTGACAGTGTACTCAATGAATTACTCAAGAATAAAATTCGAAATAAAGTATTGTACAAAAAGATTATCGATTTAAAATGCGATGCATTGGCAAATCTAAGTCATCCTGAAGAATCGATTACATTTTTAAATCAGATTATAAGTACCGGAGATAATGATCCAAAATATTTTTATTATTTGGCAAGAAGCTATGTTAACTTATTTGAATACTCAAAAGCCATTTCAAATCTTCAAGAAGCAATAATAATTTATAATACAAAGGGAGATTTAAGAGGTGTTGCCGATATGGTAAATTATTTGACTGAAATATATGCTCAAATAGAGATGTTTGAACAAGCCGGAAAATACTTTACTGAAAATATAGAACTATGTAAAAGAATAAATTATAAAGAAGGCTTACTTAGAGCTTATAAGGAATATGGTGAAAATTTATCTTTTGAAAACCCACAGTTGGCATTAGAATTATTGTTAAAAGCAAAAGAAATAGCGGAGTCTGACGAAAAACAAGGTTTTCGTTCAGTTGCAATCTATTTGATACGCTTTTATATAAAGACCAATCAACTTCAAATTGCAAAAACTTATGTGAATAAATATTTTAATCAGGTTAAGGAAACGGATTATATCCATTCGAGTAATATTTATACTTTAATGGCTCATATTTATTCCTTAGAGCTGAATATTGATTCAACCATTTATTTTAATAAAAAAGCACTGGAAAAAAGAGCCCTTGGTGGTAATGTTACATTGATGGCCAGTTCGTATTTAAATTTAGCCGGAAACTATTTAGCTATTGATAAAATACAAAAAGCGAATGAATACCTCGAAAAAGCAAAGGAAGCTGTTTTTAAGAGTAATGATACGAGGATGATAATGGTTTATTATCAAGGAAAGGTAAAATATTTTGAATACATAAAAGACTATAAAACAGCTTATTTATTCGCTCAAGAAGAATTAAGACTAAGTCGAGAACTAGCAGATGAAAGACATAAATCGGTACTTGCAAAGCTAAATTCAAGTTATAAAATTCAACAAAAAAATATTTTATTAGAAAAAGAATTAGAAGAACGAAAGGCTGCTGTTCGTTCAGTGATTTTTATTTTAATTACGGTTTTCTTATTAGCGGTAGGTGCCTATTTAATTTATTTATACAAGAAGAAATATTTTTCTTATTTGCGTTTGGAAAAGAAAACGAGTTCTATAGAAAAGAAATTGTCGATCAGTGATAAAGAAAGAAAAAAATTTCAGTCTGTTTTCGAATATAGCGTAACCGGTATCTTAATTCTCGACAAACATGGAATTATCCAATACGGAAATAGGAAAAGTAAAGAATTATTGGGACAAAAGAATAGCGATGATCAATTATGGCACATTTCATTTGCTGAACTTTTTACGGATGAACATAAAATAAGGGTTCAAGATTCAATTTCTCAGGCTTTTGTAAAACCTCAAAAAAACGATGGTTTTAAAGTCCAAACTTTTAGTGGGGATAGTTTTCATTGGTTAGATATTAGTTTTGCCCCTTTATATTTTTCTCAAGAGGAGCATTCTATTTTAGTGAGTTTAATAGATGTTACACAAGAAGTTATAAATATAGAAAAGGAACAAGAACAAAAAAGAGAATTACAAACTTTAATTAATTCTGTAACAGAATCTATTCTTTTTATTCAGGTTGATGGCAGGATAAAAGCATTGAATTTGACTGCTGCTAACCGATTAACTACCGAAATTGAGCATCTCATTGGCTCAAATTATTTTGATTTTGTTCCCCAATTATTGCTCGAACGAAGAAGAGCGATGTTCAACAAGGTAGTCTTAACAAAAATGCCGCTTATCGAAACGGAAATGGAAGCCAATTATAATTACTTGGTTTCTATGTATCCCAATATCAATGCGAGTGGGGAAGTCGATTATATTTCTGAATTTGTTCAGGATATTACTGAAAAACGAATTGCGGAGGAAGAAATCGATAAATTAAAGCAACGTGTGTTTCGCTCGCAAATGAATCCTCATTTCATTTTCAACTCTTTAACCTCAATTCAAAGCTTTATACTGAGTAATAATGTAGATTCTGCATCGAAATACTTAAACAGTTTTGCGCGATTGATAAGGCTGATTCTTGAAAGCTCTCGCCTCGATTATATTTCGCTCAAAAATGAAATCGATATTTTAACCTATTACCTCGATATTCAAAAAATGCGTTTTGCTGATAATTTTGACTATAAGTTTTCTATTGATCCTGAAATTGAATTAGAACGAGTTAAAGTTCCTCCAATGCTTGCTCAGCCTTTTATCGAGAATGCAATAGAACATGGCATTCAACACCTCGACATAATGGGCAAAATAAAGCTAAAAGTCGTACAGGAAGGGAAGTTTATCTTTTTTGAATTAATCGATAACGGTATTGGAAGAGCGGCTGCCCAAAGCCTCAATAAAGATAATGTTTTCGTTCCTAATTCGCTTGCTACACAGATAATTAATGATAGAATTAAGGCCATTAATAAATATGCCAAGGAAGAAATATCCTACGAAATCATCGATTTAAAAGACAAAGGGGGCAAGGCTAGAGGGACTCACGTTATTATCAAAATTCCCTTAACTCGATTTTAAACGATACGTTTTATTACCTGAATACTTCTGTTGGGAGAATAATAACGCAGTATAATTTTATTGTCTTCATTTTTAGCAAAAAATTCAGTCCGACTTTCTATTCTTGCAAATCCTCCAAATTCAGTTTGGTCTGAATCGAACAGGAGTTTGTATTTCCCTTTTTGTAAAACGGGAATAGCATAATTTACAGGGCTTAAAGTAGCATGAAAATTAAAAATGAAAATCAGGCTATTACGTTCAAAAACAATGATTTTGTGCCAATCATCTACCCATAATTGCTGAGGTGGAAAAGCATTAAGAATTTTATTTCTTGATATAAAATCAAGCATCGCTTTATCGAAATTTGCTAAATACTCGTATTTCAAATCGTTTCTAGTGCTCAAACTCCATAAACGTTGAGCATGTTTGTAGCTCCAATTATTGCCTTCTCGAGGAAAATCAATCCATTCCGGATGTCCGAATTCATTGCCCATAAAGTTTAAATAAGCCTCACCACCGAGGCTAATGGTAAACATACGAATCAATTTAAGTAGTCCTATTCCTCTATCAATGATCAGACTATCCGTACTTTTACTCATCGAGAAGTACATTTCTTTATCCATTAAGCGAAAAGCCAGCGTTTTATCGCCAACTAACGCTTGGTCGTGCGATTCGGCATAAGCAATTGTTTTGCTACTCCAATTCCTGTTGGTCATTTGATCCCAAAGTTCCCACAGATTCCAATCTTCGTCTTTTTTTTCTTTTAAGAGTTTAATCCAATAATCCGGAATTCCCATTCCTAAGCGATAGTCAAATCCAATACCTCCATCTTCTATTTTATTACATAAACCGGGCATCCCACTTACATCTTCTGCTATACTTAAGGCATTTGGATCGATATTTTTTATCAATTTATTAGCGAGTTGCAGATATATAATTGCATCAAATTCAACACCTTTCGTAAAATAGCCATCTCGATCGCCAAAATCAACACCAACACCGTGATGAAA
>JBFHQD010000185.1:0-6366 GCA_041592395.1 Bacteroidales bacterium
AAAGGAAATAAAAAAGCCTTTGAATTTTTTAATCAATTGAAAAATGATTTAAAGAACAAGGAGCTCCTTATGCCTGATGGTGAGCCATTAAGTGCTTTGCTCGACGAATATATGGAAGAAATGCAATCGAAGTATTATCTGCCTTTGGCTTATTATAATGCCAAAGATCAATACCGCGAGTGGGAGCGTATTAATCCGGCGGCTACTCCGATTGCTAAGGAACAAACTATTTTTGAGCTTTCCGGATTGTATCGTATTTATCGCTTTGCAGAAATTGTGCGGTATCGACTTTACCGAAAAACTTATTTTGATCATGCAGATGAAAAAATTCGAGAAGCTTTCGATATTCTTCTTGATAGAATGGACAAAGACAGTGCGCTTCCGGCAACGCATTTAATCGAGCTGTCAGATTTGCAGGCCGTTATTACTGATCCGGACGACAAAGGGGTATTTAGTCGGATGGTTTTCTCGAGGTTGCAAAGGCAGCAGAAACTGGATATTGTTAAGCTAAGCGAGCATAAAAAGGAGCAGGTCGTTGTAAATTCATACATTAAGGATAAATTTAATTCGGAATATATTTTCAGAGAACCGCTAGATCCTAGTGAGATTGGGAAATTGTATCGTTTGTTTTTTGAAGAGAATTATCCAAAATCGATTTCTAAAATGGATAAGCATAAGGTTGTCATCGATAAACAAGGCCGCGTAGTTGGTGGTTTATGTTATATTGTTTTAGAAAATAATGTCGTCCTTCTCGATGGAAGTGCGATTACAACACCACTAAAAGGGCGTGGAATTGGGTCTTCTATGATTGATACTTTTTGTAATTTGATGGCTAGCGAAGGAGTGAAGATAATAAAGGCGCATTTTCTTTTGGGTAATTTTTATTTAAAACTCAATTTTAAAGTCGATAAAAAGTGGGGCGCTTTGGTTAAGTTTCTGGATTAGTCCCTCTAAGTTTTTTTTGATTAAGAATTTAGTACTTTAAAATAATTGTCTTTACAAAATAATTTATAAAGCTAAAATTTATTAGGATTATTTTATTTAAAGTATTGCTTCTTTAAGAAAAGGTTTTATCTTTGTCTCGATGCGTTAATTTTAAGTGGGAATAATAATTGGCCCCCAGTCATTGAGTTGATTGGGGGTTTTTTTTATCTTTGTTAAAAGATGCTTTTTATGCAGAATTTGCAACAACTTGAAAATCTTTATTTTACTTGGAAAGGGAATCTTCCCGATCGCATCGAAGCTCTCCGAAACACTTCCGCATCATCCCGATTGTATTTCCGTATTTATGATAATAAGCAGACAGTTATAGGTGTTTTTAACGCCGATATTAAAGAAAATCGTGCTTTTTTTCATTTTAGCCAAATTTTTGGTCAGACTTCGATCAACGTTCCTAAAATATATGGCGTTTCTTCTTCCGAAACCTATTACCTGATTCAAGATTTGGGAGATACTAATTTATTGGATATCCTAAAGCAAGAAGGAGAAAGTGACCGTGTAAAACAATTATACAAACTGTCGATAGATCAGCTTTTCCGCATGCAATTTGCAGCAACAGATCAAATTGATTTTGAAACTTTTGCCTATCCACGAGCTGCTTTTGATAAGCAAGCTGTACTTTGGGATTTATACTATTTCAAATATTATTTTTTAAAAGTCTCCGGCCTAAGCTTTGATGAGCAATTGCTGGAATATGATTTTCAGTTTTTGGCTGAAAGTATTGCCCAACAAGAATGGACAGCCTTTATGTTTCGCGATTTCCAAGCAAGAAATATTCAAATAGTCGATCAAAAACCATGGCTCATTGATTATCAAGGCGGCAGAAAAGGGCCTGTGCTCTACGATTTAGTTTCACTCTTGTATCAAGCGTCGGCTCAATTGTCTCCCCCTTATAGAGAAGAATTAAAGTTGTATTATAAAAATTTATTAAGCCAAAAAGTGACAGTTCAGGACGATATGTTCGAGAAAGCTATGAATTCCTTGGCACTGATCCGAATTGTACAAACGCTGGGAGCATATGGCTTTAGGGGATTAATCGAAAAGAAAAAGTACTTTATCGATAGTATTCCTATGGCCTTATCAAACTTGGAAAACTTGCTTAAAAATCAGGCGTTTAAATCTGAAATCCCTTATTTTATTGAGATTTTAAGTGATTTATCTCAATTAAAAATTAAATTTGTCAATAAATAAGCATCTATGTTAACGGTTACAATTTCGAGTTTCTCCTTTCTTTATGGCCCAAAACCGGTAGATACAAGCAAGAATGGAGGTGGATTCGTTTTTGATTGCAGAGCCTTAACTAACCCCGGAAAATTTGATGAATACAAACCTTTTTCGGGTAAAGATAAAATTGTAAGCCAGTTTCTTGATCAAGATAAAGACGTTCAGCATTTCTTAGATCTGGTTTTTAAAATGGTTTCTCAGTCGGTAAAGAAATATATCGAAAGAGATTTTGAACATTTAATGGTCAGTTTTGGCTGTACGGGCGGACAACATCGGTCGGTTTATGCTGCTGAAAAATTGGCTCAATATTTAAATGATAATTTCAATATCAGTATTAAAATAAGTCATTTACGTGAAGAGATTTGGGGATAAAATAACGGAAATTACGACACTGGATACGGAATATGCTTTACAAAAAAAGCATACCTTAAAATATAATTTTTGGATTATTTTTGGGACCTGGCTTCCTTTTGTTTTTATAGCTGTCATTTCCAATTCTTTAACGCTTATTGCTCAAATGTTAATGGGAGGTGCCCAAAGTTTATCTGTTTTATTAAGTTGGCGGTCGACAAGAAGATCGTATAAATTAAAAAAAGACTTACCAACATCAGAACGCTGGAATGCCTTGTTTATGGGCTGGATATTTTTGGTTTCTTTTGTTATTGTTTTGGGTATGGCTGTCGATCGGATAATCGATCCCCGAATACTAAACGAAAAAGTCGCTTTTTTTGGTTTGATCGTCAATAGCTTTGCTGTAGTTGTTAACTTTTATCAATGGCGTAAAAACAAGAACTTGTCTAAACTGAATTTTTCTTTAGTCATGGAAAGTCAGCAATCGCTGTTTTTTATTAAGTTTTTTACTGTGCTAACCGCCGAGATTTCCTTGGGTTTGTATTTTTTAATGGAAGGTAAAGGCGTTCACGAATACATCGATTCTTTGTTTAGTGTGGCTTTGGCTTTATTGATTTTTTATTCTGCAGTCGGCTTGTTTAAGAAATCGAATCAAGTCTGATACAAGCCTATTTTAGCTAAAAAAAAGAGGCTGTTCGTACTCGGAAAACAGCCCCTTTAAATTTTATGCAATTCTAACTATTTCAAATGTTTGTATAAGAAATCAGTCATTTTAGTGTACAAATTTAGCGAAGTGTTTTTACCCGTATAAATGCCGTGATTTGAATTCGGATAAATCATTAATTCGAATTGCTTGTTAGCGGCAACCAACGCGGTAATTAAATCGTAAGTGTTTTGTGGGTGTACATTATCATCGGCTCCACCATGAACTAATAAATAATTTCCTTTTAACTTTTCTACATGATTGATTGGTGAATTATCGTCGTAGCCGCTTGCATTTTCTTGCGGAGTGCGCATATATCTTTCTGTATAGATATTGTCGTAATAGCGCCAATTTGTTACCGGAGCAACGGCTATTCCGGTTGTAAAAACATCGGCTCCTTTAGTCATAGCCAATGAACTCATATATCCGCCATAACTCCAGCCGAAAATTGAAATTTTCGAAGCGTCAACATAGGGTAATTTTGCCAAGTATTTTGCGGCTGCAATCTGATCTTGAATTTCATATTTACCCAACTGTAGATAGGTCATTTTTTTAAATTCTTCGCCTCGAAAACCGGTACCTCTGTTATCTACCGAGATGATAATGATATCATTTTGAGCCAGCATTTGGAACCAAGCATCGCGACTACCTCCCCAACGATTTTGCACGGTTTGAGAACCCGGACCGCCATAAACATAAAATAAGACTGCGTATTTTTTATTTTCATCGAAATTTGGCGGTAAAATTCGTGATGCATTTAATACGACATGCTCAGAAGTTGTTATGGTGAAAAATTCTTTTTTCAGGAAACCAAATTCTTGAGTTGTTTCGTCGAGTGCTTTATTGTCTTGTAATGTTTTAATTAACTGGCCCTTACTGTTTTTAAGACTATATATTGGTGCTGTGTTGGCATCGCTCCAATTTGCAATATAGTAGTTGTAGTTCGCGCTGAAATTCACTTGATTCCAACCCGATTTTGCTTCTATTGTGCTTAATTTTCCTTTTAAATCAACGGCATACACTTCTCGGTTTAAGGGAGAAACTTTGGCGGCACTAAAATAAATTTTATTGTTCGTTTTATCGAAGCCAATAATAGCATCTACATCCCAAGCGCCATGGGTGAGCTTTTTGATCAACTCGCCTTGCATAGAGTAATAATAAATATGCTTGAATCCATCCTGCTCACTGCTAAGCACAAAGCCTTTATTTTCGTCCTTTTTTCCGGCGACAAAATGCAAATCATCGCTTATATCAACATAATATTTATTTTTTTCTTGATAAATAATTTCCGTATTCCCATTTGCAGGATCGGCAATTAGCAATTCATATTTATTCTGCAAGCGATTTAAGCGCGAAATGGATAGGGCGTCATCGGTATTTGTCCACTGAATGCGCGGAATATAGAGGTCTGTTTCCGTACCGATATCCATTGTTTTTGTTTCTCCATCGACCAAAGAATAGCTATGAATACTTACGATGGAATTGTCTTCACCGGCTTTTGGGTATTTGTATTTTTCAATTTTAGGATACAATTGACCGTAAAAAGTAAGCTGAAATTCGCGAACCTTACTTTCGTCGAACTTGTAAAAAGCAATATATTTTCCGCTTGGCGACCAGAAAAAAGCGCGTGTAAAGCTAAATTCTTCTTCATAAACCCAATCGGTAGAACCATTAATGATCGATTCCGCTTTGCCGTCGTTTGTAATTTGTTTTTCTTCATCGCGTGCTAAATCGACTAAAAACAGATTATTATCACGAACAAAAGCCACTTTTGAGCCATCGGGCGAAAAGCTGGCTAAGCTCTGTTTTCCGTTTACGGATAAGGCTTTTAAGCTGTTTGAGGCAATATCGTAAATATAGAAATCGGATTTGGTACTATGCCTATAAATGGATTCTGTGTTTGTGGCAATCAAAACCTGTGTTTCGTTTGGATTGAATTGATAGCTGTTTATTCTTAGCTGCGTAGAATCGGGGAGAACCAGTTTTGATGCGTCAACAATAACGCGTGTTTGTTCTCCGGTTTTATAACTCGATTCCACAATACCCTGTGCATTTAATTGGCAATAATGATCGCCATCTTGCATAGAAACAATGCCGCGAACTGATTTTGCATAAAACTGTCGGCTATTGAAAATTTCGTCTAGATTTAATTTTTTTGTTGGTGTAATTTGGCTAAAAGCTTGAAAGCCTAAGGTTAATGCCAATAGAAAGGCAAGGATTCTTTTCATTATCATTTGTTTTGGTTTATCCAACAAAGTTAGTTTTTTCTGTCAGATACAAAACCATAAACGCATAAAGTAAACTGTTTTACGCTTTGTTTAAAGTGAATGCAAAAGTGGTACCCAGTCCAATAGTCGATCGCACATTGATAACTTGTTTGTGGGCTTCAATAATATGCTTAACGATGGCTAAACCAAGTCCTGTTCCACCTGTATCGCGCGATCTGGCTTTATCGGTTCTGTAAAAACGTTCGAAAATTCTAGGTAATTCCTCTTTTGAAATTCCGGGTCCATTATCCGTTACTTCAATCAATATGTTTTCATTCATTTCGAAAAAGCCAACTTTTATTTTTCCTTGCCGAGTTTCGCCATATTTAATGGCATTGCTAATTAAGTTGGTCAAAAGCGTATGAATTTGGCCGCGATCGGCATATACAAAAATAGAGGAATCGTAGTTTTTATTAAAACCCAAATGGCAGTCTATTTCGGCTGCTTTTACTTCGAATAATTCAAAAATTTCTTTTACCAGGTTGATGATATTGAAGCGTGTTTTGTTTAAAACCAATTCGCCAGATTCAATACCCGAAATCGTATCGAGTTCTTCTACAATCTTTATTAATCGTTCAACACTTTTTTCAGATCGGCTTAAATATTTGAGATTGATTTCTTTATCTTCTATGCCGCCATCAATCAAAGTAGAAATATAGCCTTGAATATTGAAAAGTGGTGTTTTTAATTCGTGCGAAATATTACCGATATATTCTTTGCGGTATTTTTCTAAGCGTTTTAGTTCTTGTATTTGATCTTGATAATCTTTGCTCCACGACAATACCTCGTGATGCACATTTTCGATGCTGGGAAGTGCCACAT
>JBFHQD010000186.1:0-6287 GCA_041592395.1 Bacteroidales bacterium
CCTGTTCACTAGGGGGATGTCTTTGGCAGTGGTACAGCCTTTATATATTTAAGCACAAAGTCTCAAAGAAGACAGGAAGTACACCTAGCAAATAATGAGGTTTTACAAATCAAGCATAGACAAAATCATTGACCATCCTCATGTGTCCTATTCCTTTACGCGCGTTTTTCTTAAATTTTCTAAGCTCTTTATAGTTCTTCAAACCCTCAAACGAGGCTAAAATCATAAAAGATGTAAATTGAATGTAACATCACACCTTTTGATACGTCTGATTTTAACAGAAAATAACAGCAATGGATTGCTTTACCTCAATTACATTTGCCTTAGAAATTTAGCCCATAAAAATGAAGAAAAGAACTTTTTTATTAAGCTTGATTGCCTTATTTAGCACATTTCATATTTATGCGCAAAACGAAACCGTCGTAAATATCCAAAAAGGAATAAATGGCTTCGTTCTGGATAGTGCCTCTAAAAAACCATTGGCCTATGCTAATATTTATCTGCAGAATGGCCGAAAAGGAATGATAAGTAATGAACAAGGGCAATTCTTCTTATCGCGAAATGGTCTTGACCCACAAGATAGTCTTCGTTTTCAATACATCGGCTATGCCACCAAAGTGATTGCTATTAACGAAATGGATACGGCTTCGGTGGTTTATTTGGCCGAGAAAATTAGCGATTTAAACGAAGCGCTGGTCTTTGGAAATGCACCGAGCGCGGAATACATAGTAAAACAAGTCTTGATTCATAAAGATTCCAATTATAAACGCCGAGATTACCACAAAAACAAAACCTTTATCCGAGAGAGAGAAAATGTAGATTTTACGGATATTCGTATCGATTGCGAAAAAAGCACGATTCCGGGTTTGAATAAGGAAATGATTCAGGTTTTGGAAGATAAAATTCCTGAGCATACCACTTCTTTTACCGATTTTTTAGGTGATATCTATTTTGCCAAGAGTAAAAAAGACAGTGTGCGACGCAAAGTGAAAGAGATCAGAACCGTATCTTTAAAAGAAAAAGAGGTGGATGATATGAAGCAATTTGAAACTATTTTTGAAAATGCTTTTAAAAATAAAAACGAAAAAGAATACTGGAAAGTAAGAAGCGGCATTTTTGCGTCAAAGATTGATGATGATGCAAATGATGGTGAAAATGGCAATGTTCAAGTAATTATAAACGACTCTGCAGAAAAAGACAATAGACAAAAATTATCCACTTATCGAAATGGAATTGGACAAAAACTACGCTATAGTTATCTGAATGATAAAGATGAATGGGAGTTTTTACATAAAACCGGACGTTATAAGTACACACTAATTGGTGGAACACGCGTCAATGGAGAAGAGGTTTATATTATTGATTTCAAACCAAGAAGTGGCGGAATGTACCATGGACGAATGTATATCGCCCTTGAAACTTTCGCATTAATTCGTGCCGATTACGAATATGCGCCCGGAAAAACAGGAACAAATATACATTTGCTGGGTATTGGCTATACGCAAGCTCAATTTACCGGATCAATCTATTTTGAAAAGCAAAAAGAAAGCTATGTTTTAAAATATTTCTCCTATCAATCGTCTGAAAAAGTAAGTATTGAACGAAAATTTGCGCTGATTAAGAAAAAGAAAAGATTCCTTTTTGATGACAAGCTTGCCGAATTAAAATTGGATGTACTCTTTGCACTAAAAACTGAAGAATCGCTAGAATATTTAGTGTTGGATGATGAAATATTAAATAAAAGTGAGTACGATGACATCCAACAAGAAAAGTATATGAATGTCATTTATGTAGATCAATACGACGATCGTTTATGGAATGGATTTTCGATTATTGAACCTACGCAAAGAATGAAAGAATACAAAAAACAGCAATTGGATTTTAAGTTGCAGTAATCCGTAGCGCTTCTTTTAAACCTGTTTCGAGTGTAGCAAGAACGGCGAAGCCCTCATCGTAGGTAAATCTCCAAGCTACATAAAAGATTTCTCTGTTAAGGTGGCTTAAGATTTGTATTTTTGAAAACAAATAAAAAAATAAAAAAGCCACAAAATCACTAAGGCACCAATTGTTACTATTTTCTGTTTAGTGATGCTTTGTGCTTTAGTGGCAAGAAAATGACAAAAATTAAATTTCGAGTGATTTGAATGGAAAATTAATTGCAGTGGGTTCTTTTTACACTTGCATACAAACCTTAGCAACCTTTGTTACCCACCGTAATTTTAGTCAACATATGTTTCCTTTAAAACAGATTTTAACGCTTTAATTTCAGGAAGTGATAATCTACCAAGCACTTTAATTATTCGTTGTTTGTCGATAGTTCTAATTTGATCGACAACAATCCATCCAATTTTGTTTTCGTGTTTTACTTCAATACGTGTTGGATATTTTCTGGATTTAGTTGTCATTGGAGCAACGACAATAGTATGAAGATGATTATTCATTTCATCAGGAGAGATAATAACACAAGGTCTTGTTTTTTTTATTTCACTACCTCTTGTTGGATCAAGATTAACTAAAACAATTTGATATTGAATTAAATCCATTCTTCTAAATTTTCATCTTCAAAAACATCATTAAAAAGAAGCTTGTCGTCCCCTTGTTTATTCATTTCTTTGAACGCTTTATCCCAACCTTTTCTAGGTTTAGAAATAGGTTTTAAGATTATATATCCTTTTTCAAGGATCAGTTCCACTTTGTCTTTAATATTATATTTTTCTAGTATTGTTTTACTTAATCTAAAACCTTTAGAATTTCCGATTTGAATTATTGATAATTCCATAAATTTATTTTTTAAATTGTAATTACAAAGTTAATACATTTATTTGGAAAGTCAAGTTTTTTTTAATGGGGGGGTAATTTGATAAGTCCCAACAAATACAAGTCTTTACCCTAAATTTTTGTCGGATAAATCGATGGTTTATTGCTTTTAAAGATCGTAAAAATTTAGATGCGAAAAGAAAGAAATGGACGAGCGTAGCGGTTTATTGAACGAACGTAGGCATTTGTTTGTTAAGCGTAATTTTTAAAGCTTTTTTTGTTGGCGCACAAATAAACGACATTAGGTCCGATTATTTGCTTAAGATTTGTAATTTTAAAAAAATAAAAAAGCCACAAAATCACTAAGGCACCAATTGTTACTATTTTCTGTTTAGTGATGCTTTGTGCGTTTGTGCTTTGTCCGAAGGACTCCTACGGAAGTGGCCAGAAAACGACAGCTTAACCCCAATTACCAATAAATCAACAGCGTGGAAACAAACTATTCAAACTTAGTAATAAACAAAGCCCAGTCAGCCGAAATCGCCCAAAACCTTTATGGTTTAAAAGGAGAACTAAGTGTTTTGCCCGGAGAACTCGATTTTAATTTCAAGATTAAATGCGAAAAAGAATCCTATATCTTAAAAATTAGTCGACCCAATATAAAGGCTGATTTCCTCGATTTTCAAAACCAATTATTAAATCATCTCGATAAAAAGCAAAAGGATTTTTTATCGCCTAAAATTATCGCCAATAAATCGGGAGAATACCGGAGTCAAATTCACGACGATTCGGGTGCTGTTCGTTTTGTTCGTTTATTGACTTGGATTGATGGTCGCTTGTGGTCGAAAGTAAATCCTAAAAAAGAAAATCTACTTTTTAGCTTGGGCGAGCAAGCCGGAAAATTAACAAATGCTTTACAGGATTTTGATCATCCTGTTGCGCATCGCGTTTTTGAGTGGGATATTGCTCAGGCCAAGTGGGTAAACGATTTTTTGCATTTATTCGATGCCAAACAAGCTTTTATTGTCCGGCATTTTATAAACGCTTTTGAAGTCAATCAATCGGCCTATAATTCCTTGCGTAAAAGTGTGGTGCATAACGATTGTAACGACAATAATATCTTGGTTTCTAATGAATTGATCGATCCAAAAGTGAGAGCAATTATAGATTTTGGGGATGCTGTATTTACGCAAAGTATTAATGATTTAGCTATCGCGATAGCTTATGCCGTAATGGATAAACCCGATCCGCTGCGGGCTTCCTTGTCTGTAGTTAAAGCGTATCACCAATCTTTTCCTCTGGAAGAGCAGGAATTGGCTATGCTGCATACATTGGTGGCTATGCGCCTGGTGATAAGTGTTACTAAATCAGCCATCAACAAAGAAAAAGAACCTGAAAATACTTATTTACTCGTTAGTGAAAAAGCGGCTTGGGAATTGCTTGAAAAATGGATCCAAATCAACGGACAAATTGCTCATTTCAGTTTTAGAGAGGCCTGTGGTTTCTCGGCTCATCCAAAAGAAAAAGCATTTACAGCTTGGGCAAAAAAACAAAATTTAGTGTTGAAGGATTTATTTCCTACACTTCCGGCTTTATCCGCTCAAGATTTGGATATGAGCGTTTCGAGCACTTGGATAGGACACGAAACGGAATACAACGATAACGATTTATTCGACTTTAAAATCGGTCGCATCAGAAAGCAAAATCCAACGGCAGTTGTTGCCGGTGGGTATTTAGAAACTCGCCCCTTTTATATTACCGACGCTTATAAAAAAGAAGGAAACAGTGGCGCAGAATACCGTAGCGTACATCTTGGAATCGATTTTTGGGTAGAGCAAGAAACACCGATTCACGCGCTTTTCGATGGAAAAATACGCAGCATTTTTAATAATGATCAGCATAAAGATTATGGTCCAACGCTTATACTGGAACATCAAACAGCGGATGGGATTCCGTTTTATAGCTTGTACGGCCATTGCAGCAAAAGCACTTTAGCCTTACATAAAGAAGGCGAAAATATTAAACAAGGCGATTTGCTTGCTTTTGTTGGAAAGAATAATGAAAACGGAAGCTGGGCACCTCATCTTCATTTTCAAATGATGTTGGATATGTTGGGATTCCGTCACGATTTTCCGGGCGTTGCCTTTCCTAGAGAAGCAAATGTATGGAAAAGTATTTGTCCCAATCCGAATCTATTTTTTACGCTCGACGCACTGGAAACAAAAAGAGCTGCAAACGAAAAAGAAATCCTCCACTATCGAAAAGAGCATCTGGGAAAAAGTTTGAGTTTATCTTACGATCAACCGTTAAAAATAGTAAGGGGAAGCGGCGCTTTTTTAATGGACCATACGGGAAGAAAATTTCTGGATACCGTAAATAATGTGGCTCATGTGGGGCACGAACATCCAAGAGTAGTGAAAGCAGCGCAGGAACAATTGGCCGTTTTGAATACGAATACACGCTATTTGCACGAGAATATCAATGCCTTTGCCAAGGAGTTACTCAACACTTTTCCAAAAGAATTATCCGTTGTTCATTTTGTAAATTCAGGTAGCGAAGCCAACGAGCTCGCATTGCGTATGGCTTATGCCTTTACGGGACAAAAAGATATGATTGCTGTTGAAGTGGGTTATCACGGCAATACAAATGCTTGCATCGATATCAGCTCCTATAAATTTGATGGAAAGGGAGGAAAAGGAGAACCCGAACATACGCATATTGTGCCATTGCCTGATGCCTATCGTGGATTATTCCAAGGTGAAAGAACAACGATACAGTATGCTTCTTTTATTTCGGAGAAAATAGCTAAGATTCGCTCCAAACGAAGAAAGCTTGCAGGGTTTATTTGCGAAAGCATTATCAGTTGCGGCGGTCAAATAGAACTTCCAAAAGATTATTTAGCCATTGCTTACGATTTAGTTCGAAAAGCCGGCGGTGTTTGTATTGCAGATGAAGTTCAAACAGGCTGCGGACGTGTTGGTTCTGCCTTTTGGGGATTTCAATTGCATGGGGTTATTCCTGATATTGTGACCATTGGAAAACCCATTGGAAATGGACATCCGCTGGCCGCTGTAGTGTGTACCAAAGAAGTGGCCGATGCTTTTGCTAACGGGATGGAATATTTTAATACGTTTGGTGGTAATCCCGTTTCTTGTGCCATAGGTACAGAAGTTTTGCGTGTTATAAAAGACGAAAGATTACAAGAAAACGCCATGTTGGCGGGGAATTATCTCAAATTAAAACTTGAAAAACTACAAAAACAGTTCCCTATAATTGGTGATGTACGAGGACAGGGACTGTTTCTTGGTTTTGAACTGGTTGATAAAGCGAAGAATCCTTTGGCTAAACACGCCACTTATTTGGCTAACCGTATGAAAGAACTCGGTATTTTAATGAGCACTGACGGGAAAGACCATAATGTGTTAAAAATAAAGCCGCCTCTCGTTTTTTCAATAGACAATGCCAACGATTTTATTTATCGTTTAAAAACCGTTTTGGAAGAGGATTTTATGAGGGTATTAAACGCTAAA
>JBFHQD010000187.1:0-6268 GCA_041592395.1 Bacteroidales bacterium
ATTTTTTATAATAGAAAGCCTTTATTTGCTTGAGCTTAAAAGCGAACTCGGCATAGGTATTTACCAATTCGTTATCGCCGGCCTGAAACTCTGACATGCCTTCTGCTTCGTAAATTTGACCTTGGGCTCTGACTAAGTTTTCCTTATTCTTAAAACGCAAAGGTATATTCAAAGAAACTCCGCCGGAACCATACTGACGATTGGCATTAAATTCGTCTTGATAAATATTGTATCTTAAATAAGGCCTTAATGTGATGTCTTGCCACCATTTCATTCCATTGGCATACATTGCCAATTTTATTGCTGCAATTTGATCAGTTGTTTGGTTGTTGTGATACACGTGCATCAATTTATCCAAATCAACATCAACCAAAGGCAGACTTTCAGCTGTGTAGGTATTGCTAATTAAGTTATCCGGAATATTATTTGGGATATGCTTGTTAAAATGCTCCAATTGACCAATTTGCTGATCTAAATCTTCGAGCTTTGCTCTGATTTTTAATACGCGCTCCCAACCTACATAGCGCAAATGATAAAGTTCGGTTGTGTATTTTAATTGCTGCTCTACCAATCCATAACGCTCTTTTAATATGGCTATTTTTTGCTTATTAAAAATATAGTTTATGTAATTGAAGATATAACGGTAATTTTCTTGTGAAGCATATTTTTCAGCATCAATACTTTTTAAGTCGTATTCATCTTTTAACTGACCAATCTTTGCACGAGATTCCAAAAATCCGCCCTTGATCATATTCCATTGAACACCAAAATAAAACCTCCTTTTATATGTAATCTGTTCGTCGTACGACCAACCCGGAGTAAAATTCTCTGCATAATCGCCATTCAGGTCAAGCCCGATATCTCCTCGTTGCGATCTTATCCGCGCGTCAACATCATTTTTATAAGCTTCAGCAACATCGTTGGAGGCGTAATTACTCGTAAATAATTTTTTTAGGTAATTCGTATCGCCATAAACATCATTTAAAGAAGATATTTTTACAGCTTCGGCAAAAATCTGACTAACATCTTTGGCAATTTTAAAAACATTCACGGAGTCGGCTTTAAAATCACCTGTGAGATTATCGACAACAGGCTGTGGATTTCCGGCAGGCTCTTTAACGGGTACTATAGCAAAAACAGGTATGGAGAAAAAGACAAGTACAAACAATACGATTGGCTGTAATTTTACTCCAATTTTTTGTTTGTTTATAAACGTCATGTGCTTTTTTCTTGAATTCATATATCAGTTTTGAAAAGGGACAACCCCATCAATACCAAATTTAATAGTATTCCTTTCTATCTTCCTCGATTCCGTGGCAATCTATTAACAGAGTTCTCAACATTGAAAGGAACTACATAGCTGATTTACAGCTATATATAATTTTATTATTAACAATTGTTGAAATCATATAATTGAATCTAATGTTAAATTATTAGATTTGCGAAACGAAAACAGCTTGATTATCAAGCGTTATTGCAAAAAGAAGATTAATGCAAAACAGAACTTAAATGCAAGAATCAAAAATTTCCATTCTGATTGCCGAAGACGACCCGCTTTCCGGAAAAATGATGACGATTACAGTTAAACGGCTAGGCTATACTTTTAGTGGTTTGGCAACGAATACGGATGATTGCATACAAATGGTACAAGACACGCATCCTGACCTTATCTTAATGGATATTGATATGCCCGGAAAACAAGACGGTATAGGTGCTGCCCAGATAATCACTGAACGATTTGGAATCCCAATTATCTATGTTACAGCCAACGCCGAGGACAGTGTTTTTGCCCGTGCTTTAAAAACGTCGCCCTATGGCTATGTATTAAAACCCATTAGTAAAGAACTGATTAGAACGGTTATTGAAATGGGACATGCCCGCCATTTGGTTGATATACAACTGAATGAAAAGCAAATCGAGCTTCAGAAATTGAACGAAGATTTGGAAGAAAAGGTAGCAAAGCGAACGCTTGAACTTAAAGAAAAAAACGAGCAATTGGAAACTTCCTTGCTCCGTGAAAAAGAATTGAGTGAGTTTAAATCACGTATCGTTACCACTATTTCGCACGAATTTCGCACACCTTTGACCACCATTATGAGCTCTGCCGAAATTATGGAACGCCTTTTAAATAAAGATCAACCCAAAGAAAAAGTTTATCGGCATACGACTCTAGTAAAACAATCTGTTTTAGAATTAACCGAATTGCTCAACGAAGTTCTTCTGGTCGAAAAATTTGATTCAGGCGCTTATGTTTTAACTTTAATGCCCCTCGACTTTGATGAGTTTTTTAAAGATTTGGTTTATAAAATTGAAATTGGAATTGGAAGATCGCATCGATTTATCCCGACCATAGAAACTAACTTTGGAACTTATAAAACCGACAAAAAATTACTCGCCCATATCATCAACAACCTGCTTTCTAATGCGTTTAAATATTCGGCACGAGATTCGAAAGTTGAGCTCAATATCAATAAAAACGAAGACGTATTTGAAATAGAAGTAATTGATTATGGCATTGGCATGGACGAAGAAACCTTATCTATGATATTCGACTCTTTTTATCGTGCCAAAGAAGTTACCAATATTGAAGGCACGGGAATGGGACTTTCTATTTTAAATAAATCGATTAAAATGCTCGAAGGCAAAATAAAAGTAGAAAGCAAGTCCGGAAAAGGAAGTAAATTCAAAGTAAGCCTACCCTTAATTCCTTAACTATTAATCATTTGTATAAATTCATCTTCGCTAAGAATAGGAATATTTAGCGCTTCTGCTTTTTTCAATTTGGCAGGTCCCATATTTGCACCGGCTAATACATAATCTGTTTTAGCGGAGATTGATCCTACATTGCGTCCGCCGTTTTTCTCAATCAATTCTTTTATTTCGCTTCTTGATAATTTTTCGAATACACCACTTACTACAAAGGATTTTCCATTTAGAATAGCCGAATCGGGGTTTTCATCTTCCAGCAATTCGAAATGCAAACCGGCTTCTTTTAAAAGCGCCAGTTCCTCTATTGTTCGGTCATCAGCAAAATAAGTCAGGACACTTTCTGCTATTTTATCGCCAATTTCATCCACGTCGATAAGCTCTTCAAAACTGGCCTTGCGAAGTTGATCCATGCTTTTGAAGTGCTTGGCTAATTTCTTGGCGGTTGTTTCTCCAACATAACGAATTCCCAATGCATACAATACCTTAGGAAAAGGCATTTGTTTCGATTTTTCGATGCCCGCCAAAATATTTTCGACCGATTTTTCGCGCAGACTCATGGTTTTGGTTGTATATCCATCATCAGAAACAAAAGTTTTTTCCAAACCCAATAAATCGTCGTGTTTCAATTGAAAAAGATCAGAAAGTTTCTTTACCAGTCCATTATCAAAAAGCAGCTCCACCTTTCCTTCGCCCAAACTATCTATATTCATCGCTTTGCGCGATATAAAATGCTCAATTCGACCTTTAATTTGGGGCGGACAACTCAACTGATTTGGACAATAATGATTGGCTTCGCCTTCGTTTCTTGTGAGTAAAGCGCCACACTCTGGACATCGTTCAATATATGTAAATGGTTTACTTTCGGCGTTTCTTGCTTCACGATTTACCCCAACTATTTTGGGGATAATCTCTCCGCCTTTTTCCACATATACCAAATCGTTTAAACGAATATCCAATTGTTCGATAATATCGGCATTATGCAAAGAAGCACGTTTAACTGTGGTTCCTGCCAACTGAACGGGTTCTAAATTGGCAACTGGTGTAATTGCTCCTGTCCTACCCACCTGAAAATCGACAGAAATCAAGCGTGTTTCAACACGTTCGGCTTTAAACTTATAAGCAATGGCCCAGCGGGGCGATTTAGCGGTAAAACCCAACCTTTTCTGCAAAGCAAAATCATTCACTTTTATAACTACACCGTCAATTTCAAAATTCAAATCTTCTTTGGCTTTGGCCCAATCCTGAATAAATTCAAAAACACCATCTATATCCTGATAAATGGCCATTGTAGTCGGAATATTGAACCCCAAATCTTTGGCATATTCCAAACTTTGATAATGACTTTCAAAGTCTTTCTCATCTGAAATCACATAATATAAAAAACATTCGAGTGGTCTTTTAGCCACCACCGAAGAATCCTGCATTTTTATGCTTCCCGAGGCGGCATTGCGCGGATTAGCAAAAGGAGCTTCGCCTATTTCTTCGCGCGAGGCATTTAGTTTTAGAAAAGCATCTTTAGGAAATAAAACTTCTCCACGCAATTCCAATTCTTTTGGGACATCATCGGTTTTTATTCGTAAAGGAATGGAACGGATGGTTTTTATATTGTTGGTTACTACATCGCCTTTCACCCCGTCGCCACGCGTAACCGCTTTGTCTAAAACACCATTTTTATAAATTAAACTTATGGCAACACCATCGTATTTTAATTCGCATACATAGTCCACCTGCTCAACCTGAGCAAACTTTTTAACCCGTTGATCAAATTCGATCAATTCTTCTTTGGAATAGGTATTCCCTAAAGAAAGCATTGGATTTTGATGAATATGTTGATCAAAAGACTTTGAAATGCTACCACCAACCCTTTGTGTAGGCGAATCAGCGAATCGAAACTCAGGGAATTCATTCTCCAAACGAATCAGTGCTTCCAATAACATATCAAAATCATAATCGCTAATCACCGGATTGGATTGATTATAATACAATTGATTATGCTTGTTGATCTGTGCACTTAATTCAATTATTTTATGCTTTGCTTCTTCTGCTTTCATTCAAAAATATTAATCTACAATTTTAATGATTTTTCCGTTTGCAATACTATGCGAAGTGTATTAACTTTGAAAACCTAAAAATGAAAACTATGAAAAAAACTTGTCTAATCGCAATTCTAATTGTTTTTTCAATTTCGATTACAAATGCGCAAACTGAAAACAAAAATATAGTGAAAGTTTATCCAACAAGTATTTTGTTTGGAAAAGCAACTATTGGTTACGAAAGGGTTCTAAACGAGAACAGCTCATTTACCTTGAATCTGGGAATCCCCAGTGGCATAGATCCACTGAGTTATTTACCCGAAATTCCGGCAGAAGATATCAGTTTGGATAATGGGCAGTTATCGGGTGTATTGATTATGCCCGGTTATCGTTTTAACCTCTCCAAAAAAGGAGCTCCACTTGGTTTTTATATCGAAACCTATTTAAAATACGAATCTTTTGAAATGGATTTTAATGCCGAATTTAACGATAATGGCGATTTGTATCCGGTAAGTTTCCTAGGCGAATATTCAGGATTGGGAGGAGGCGTACAAATGGGCGTACAATACCTTGTAGCTAAAGCCATTACACTGGAATTTTCATTCTTAGGCTTAGAAGCCAAATCGGCCAATGCCAAGTTAACAATTACCGATCTGAGTGGGAATATTGATATGGATGAACTCTATTCAAATGTAGAAGCTGATTTTTCTGATGTTCCACTTATTGGCAATTCCTTAGAATTTATAAAAGGGAATAATTATGTTGGTGCAGAAGCAACTCATTTTTTTCTGCCCGGAGCACGATTTGCATTTTCAATTGGCTTCTCTTTCTAGCTGTTTTTCCAATTAAATAAATTGAATATTTATATTTCTGCCTAGTTTATTTCTGAAGGCAAAATGCCATACTGACATAGAAAAAATATTTTGGTGGATGAGGTCTCAAAGTCATCCTTTTGCTTTGAACACTACCTGTTAACCAAAAACTTTCCGCTTAGAATTTTGTCTTTAAATTTGATACGCACAAAATACATTCCACCTTGCCAGCCGGAGGTGTTTATTTTATATTGATTGCCTTTAAGTTTTACTTTCTTGGTTTTTAATATTTGCATTTGGTCGTAAATCTCTAAATCCCATTCAGTTGATGTGTCTATGGCTTCATTTTTTGTAATTTCCCAATAGCCGTCTTTTAAAGTATAATTAACATCGAACCCTTTTCCGAACCTGAAAGGTACATCCATTCCTTTTACTGCCTCGTCTTCTTCGAGCATGGCAGCAATGTCAAATTTGGGCATTTTAAGTACAGGAGATTTTTTCTGTGAGATTTTAAACTTTGGATAGATTTCAAAAGCTTTGTTTTTATCATAAGATTTTGTGTTGACCTGCGCGAAGGAGATAACGACTTTTGACAGAATTAACAGAATAATTATAATCTTTTTCATAACTTTCTATTTTATTTCAAAATTTATTTTGAACTTTAAATTATTGATATTATAGCTTTCATCTATTAGTTGATAATGAAAATCAAAA
>JBFHQD010000188.1:0-6217 GCA_041592395.1 Bacteroidales bacterium
AAATCAGAAAATTGGAACTTTTTGCCAACACTTTTAGTAAAATAACGGAGCATGAAACAAAAAACCCGAAGATATATCGGGTTTTTTGTTTCAACAAGCCATTGATTTATTGAGGGACTAAATCCTTTTCGTTCAATTTTGAAGGTGTAAATATGCCCAGAACGCCTTTTAGACCGACGCTCATTACAATATTATAAAAGAAGGCGAGAAATGCCAAAAGCAATAATACTCCACTCAGGCCCGCCAATATCATATACAAGCTATATTCGCCATTAAAATAAATCGTTCTTCTTAACATTCCCTCTAAACCGGCCATTCCCATAAATGCGCCCATACCAATGCCGCCTATGAGGTGTGCCCAAAAATGGAAATTCGCTAATTTTTGACTATAGAGCTTGGCTCCATTTGTTACTATAGGAAACAGGATATAGATAGCGGCATATAGCGTCATGGTTAATCCTACCAAAATAGCCACATGCACATGCGGACCAACTATCCATTGTGTATTGTGCAAAATACGGTTCAAACCAATATCGGCTTGCATAATACCTGCCGGAACAGCCAGCGCAAATCCGGTTAATCCACCAAGTAAAAATTTTAATTCATTCGACATTTTCAATGGTCGAGCACTCCACAGTGTTGCCAGGGTGATGAAAAATGCCAATCCTTGCGTTATCAATTCAAAAGCAGTCACCATTTCACCCGACACAATCTTGAGTATACCGGGCTGCGCCTGATCGGATAATAAATGATGCGACCATACCGTCCACGAAACAACCAACTCGACCAAAAGAGCGGCTCTTGCAATATTCTGCATAAATAATTTTTTACCGGTTATCATTGTAGCTAACAAATACCAGGTACCGGCAACAAAAATAAGCACCAATCCATCGGCTATTAAATCCAATCCCCACCAAAACCAATTTTTGTAGAGCAGTGCATCTATGGCTGTATCTTTCAAATCAAATCCCATCAGATGAGCAATCATATAGACCAAAATAAGAACTCCAGTAAATAAGATAATACCGGCGTTCAAAGCAACATCTACAGTACCTCGGGCAATTGCTGCCACAGGAAGTGATACAATATGCTCCTTACGATTTGCTTTTTTTCTAAACAAATTCGCAAATCCGGTAAAACCAAGTGCAGAACGTATTAATGCCTGTCCATTTTGCTTTTCAAAACCATCAGGAGTATAAACGATGGTTTTAAAAATATTGATAACAAAAAACACCGTTCCAAGCATTACCAAGGCGATGCCAAGAATAAAAAATGTACCGCCAATCGGACTAAACTGATTAAAATCGACCGGTAAAGGCCAATACAAGGTGTACAAAGGAGCGTAATGGGTAATAAATCCAGCCAACCAGAAAGTTATCGTTCCGATGGCGACAAGTAGATAAGTCCAATTTCCCAATTTAACACTCCATAAGGGTTTCTTCATTAAAAAAGGAACTAGAAATAGAAATGCTCCAAAAACAATAGAATAAGTTGAACCAAAAATACCAACCAATGGGTGTGCTGTTAATATTGCAAAATACTGAAAATCAGGAATTGCACTAAAGGGTTCTATTTGATAAATGCGCATAATCATGCCTTCTATTACAGCAAATCCGTAATAGACAAGTCCCACAACAACAAACCTTAGAATAAGTTTTTGCATAGGGGTTAAGCTTGCAGGCTTAAAAAGCCCTTGCTCTCCATTCATAAAAGTATCTTTAAAACTCATAGCTTTTTTGTTTAGTTTGTAACTATTTTCATCTGAACTAAGGATTTGTAACTTCAACTACGTCCTCTAATATCATCTGAGCACCTTTTGGACCGGAATACTCAGTTGACCGAATAGAATAAACACCCGGTTTATCGAATTGCCAGAGTATGTCGTTTCGATGACCAGGGACAACTTGCATTTGGAATAGCATAGAATTATCAGCTCTAAACAATCCAAAACCATAAGTAAGATCAAGGGTACTTACATCGAACAGCGCCTTTTCGCCCACTTGAATAGTTAACTTTTCTGCGGGTAAAACAAATTGGTGATTTTCGATAGTAATATTAAAAACCTTATCAGGCTTAATATCATTCCTGTTGATATCCATAGCGGCCCAAGGAATGGTATTGTAGGTAACAATATGTAGTGATACTCCTAAAACGACTAAGAAGCCTACAAAAGTATAAAAAAGCGCATGGCTAACCTTGCTGCTTTTGCCGGGTTTAACAAGTTTGAAGCCAAACCAACCCATTAGCAGGAGAATAACAATCGCATAACAAGTGTACGCAATTGTTTGTCCTGTGAGAACAACTTGTGAATCGACCATAATTAAACATTTTTAATGAATACTGAATGATTTAAAAATAAAATTATAGAGTCCACACGCGTAAAATATTTCCGATTTGGAAGTAGCGCATGCGGTTTCAAAATCTTACAGTTATTGGTCCAATCTTTCACTCGTGCCTCCTGTTCTATAGCAAATTGGCAGGTTTGGATTTTGGGGTTTTCAATAGCAGTCTGAAAAAAGTGAGCTAAATAAGTTGGGTTGATGAGCTTTAAGAACCGAGAATCTCTTTTATGTGCTTGCCCAGCGTCGAACGTCACACCCTTTGATGAGCTAACAAACTGTTCGTTATCATAGCGCTTTGGAATACTCACGGCTTTATGAAAAGCCTTTACAGGATTTAGGTTCCACTTAGGGGCTCCTATAGATCTCCATATCCTTAAAGGGTATTCAGTTGCTGTGCCGAAACTCATTAATGATACCTTTTTGCATTCTCCAAAACAAATATACTTTTTTTATTATAAAGTACAGATAATCCGGATAAAAACAATTGGAGTATTTATTTGCAGAAGAATATTATTATTCACTCTGCTCTATTTCGCTTTGTGTTTCAGGCTGTTTGGGAATCAATAAAAAGTCTATTATCGCGATTAGTCCAGGTTCGGAAACGCGCTTGCACGATTTTGTTTAAAGCTTTTTCCAGGTCAGCGTTTTTCGCATAATGTATTTGGAACCTATCACAACAATTTCGTTTTCTAAGACTTCTGTTATCTTTAAATTGACATTGATGCCTTTATCGGGGCCATACATCTCCCCATTGATCCAGGTATTTTCTTCCGCATCGTATTCTAGATTTTTAATGATTAGTTTCCCCAACAAAAGATCGTTGCGTTTTGAACTATCACCATTTTTAACATCTCTTTCCTCACCGTTTTCATAATTATTTAAGGCAATAATTTTTCCAAAAAATTTACCGTCTTGCCTAAATATTTCAATATCCAAATTGTTGGGAAGTCGGTATTTTCCAATAATAAGATCCGCATTTTGAGCAAATGAAAAGCCTGTAAAGAGTAAGACAATCGCTATTGTGAGTTTTAATTTTAATTTCATTTTTCTATTTTTTCAGAAGGTTAGTATTTACTCACAAAGAAAATCGTTTTTTTGTAAACGGCTGTCTATTTTAATTTTTTTTAAGACTATTTAATGAGGGCGTAAATTTTAGAATATTGCCTCCTCCCTTTTTTCCTTCATTCGAAATATACAAATCGCCATTCTTTGTAAAACAAATGCCTTCGGGTTGATGAAACAGTTTCGGATCTAACTCCACAATATTCGTGATTTGGCCTTGCCTGTTCATCACGATCAATAATTTTCCTACACTCGAAAGTAAATAAATACTTTCTCTATTTATAGGATGAATAGCAAGAGCCGATGGGTAGAATTTACTTCCGTCGGTAAGCTTTAATTTAACGGCCGTTTCTACAAAAAAACCCTCGATTATACCTTTGGTTTTTGTACTGTCTATCTTTGAAAAATCGATTAAGTAAGCCGGTTCTTCTTCCAGTAGATTCGTTTCCAAATCAAATCGGTAAATGGCTTTATATCCGGCATAAGATTTCCCATTTTTGAGTGACGGCGAATCTTTACAGGCAATTAAAAGTCCATGACTAATACTATCATAAAATAAGCCCTCTGCATTGTTTTTTGCACCAAGAGGAGTCTTGATTCTTCGTGTTTTTTTATGATTTGTTTCAAAGTCGCTCACTTTAAAAAGGTTCCCATCGCTGCGCAAAATGTATGCATCATCCTTAACAATGGCGAGGTCTTCATAATCGCCTTTGCTACCAAAATCAATTTTTGAAAGCAGGACTCTTTTCTTGGTATCAAAAATATAAATGAAGGCTTTTTCATCCTGTATACAGGCTATTCTATCCTGTTTAAAATAAGCGATACCCGAAATCTCTTTTAATTCAGCCGGTAATTGATACATAGTCTCTGGATGCTGAAAATCGTAGGAATAAAGGCTTTGATTATCGCTTGCCAGCTTTGCTTTTCCCGGAATATTGCAAGAAGCGAAACCAAATACGATCAGACAAAAAGAAAACACCTGAATTAAGCTATTGTATTTAAATTGAGCGACCATCGTTTTATAGTTTAGTTAAGTAATTTACAGATAAATTTCCTAATCCGTCGTTATGTTCCAAATTCCATCCCTTTTCTTTTAATAATTTGATTAATTCACGGTTAAGCATACCGTGCGCGACGACAACACTTTTTCCATGGGTTTCAGCATAGGCAATAATCTCATCAACAACGAGTTCCAGATCATCTTTACGCTGTTTATACTTCGATTTCGGTGTAATTTTGCTGCCAATCATCCAGGATATTCTGGATACAGTAAGCCAAGCTTTAACCGGCAACCTTAATATTGGAATTTGAGTCACCTGATAATCGAGCTCTCTTAAGTTGCTATCAATTTTAATAAATACTGAAGGGTCGAAAAGCATTTCAGCAGTTTGGAGGGCTCGGCTTTGTGGACTGCAAAAAATGGTATCAATAGCTTCCGACTTATCGATTTTATCGAGGACGAGTCGAGGATCAAATTGTTTAATATCGGCATTATTATAATCTGATTTATATTTCTGCGCCTTTTTGGCACTGCTCCAGCCCTGATTTTCGATTTCCACTTCCGCATGCCTGATTAAATAAATTTTAGGCTGAGCATAAGTACTTGAAGAAAGTGCAATAAGAATAATAAATAGTAAAAGTCTCTTCATCCGCTCAGAATTGATATTTGAAATTAAAATTTATAAGGTTATCTTCTGTGCTCCCGGCATAGGAGATGGTAATAGTGGCCATATCGAAAGGCGACATCCAAAACCCAACGCCATAACCATCGTGCCACTGTGTCGATTTTTCGCCTTCAAGCCATACTCTGCCAATATCATTAAAAAGCAGCAAGCCGGCCGTTCCATTTAAAAGGTATGTATTAAATTGTTTTGCCCGTATTCTTATTTCTGTGTTTAAGTAAACACTGGCATCGCCATAGAATCGGGTGAGCCGATATCCCCTCAAATTTGCATTTTGACCCAGTTTTGCAGCTTCATTAAATACATAATCACCAAAAATCTTTTCCCCGCCCAAACGCAGCGAATAGACTACGCGCGGTCGCTGCGAAAAACTAAAATAAGAGGTCCATTCACCGCTTAATTTCGTGAAATCGGGAGAGTACTCGTTCATTCCGAAAAATTGCGAAACTTCCGTTTTAAGCTGCATACCACGTATAGGAAACATTTGGCTACCAATAAAGTCAGATTCTTTTTTTTGTTCCAAATCCAACATTGTATTCAACTCATATTTGAAGCTAAATACACCGTAATTTTGATCCGATAGATCCTCAGCTCGAAGATCATTTATCGTAAAATCAGAAATAAAACGATCTTCGGTGGCTTCTAAATCCGATTTTTTATAGGTAAAGCCCAGTCCGGCTTTATGAACGCCATTTTCGTCCAGCTTCTTTGCAAACTCCGCTTTAAAATAAACTTGACCCATTCGAAGTCGGTAATATTCTTTTTCCGACTTATCGACCAACCACGCTGTTTCGTTACCCATACCAAAATAATTAAAAACATAGCTTGGCGATTTATAATCTGCTACAATACTATATTCCAGTCGCTTAAGTAAATTTAGCCTATTTCCCTCAAAATGAAAATTAATGGCATCGGTCGTAAATCCATAATTGCCCATAATTTTATAATTTTTATAGAGAAAACGTGAATATTTATTCACGTCAGCACCTCCTCCCAGAAATAAGCCATCATCCCTATTATAACCAAGAAAAAGTGCCGGAAAAACAACATCGTATTTATAGGTTTCCCGATTGTATTTCAGCTCGTTTTTGTCGTATTTATTATCGACTTGCTTTTTTATTGAAGGAGCCA
>JBFHQD010000189.1:0-6188 GCA_041592395.1 Bacteroidales bacterium
ATTTATTTTTGCTAATGATTTCTTTTACACCTAAATAGGTTTTTCCGTAAGGAACTTTTATCTTGAGCCAATCGGGTTTTATGCGTTTACTTTGGCGGTCTTCTCGGATATTCATTGTGTTGATTTTGGGCGGCAAAGTTAAGCATAATGCGTTTACTCCCGAAGCAGGATAATGTGAAAAAAATGCTAAGAAAGATCGAATGTTAAAACCCTTGAATTAAAAATCCGCCATCCACTGCAATACTTTGTCCTGTTATATAACTAGCTGCCGGCATACATAAATAAGCGACCAAACTAGAAACTTCTTCCGCTTCGGCAATTCTTCCCATAGGCGTATGATCAATAATGTCCTTGTAATAGGTTTCGTCCTCCAAAAGCTTTTCAACCAAAGGTGTTCGCGTATACCAAGGTGCTACTGCATTCACACGAATGCCATCTTTGGCCCATTCAACAGCTAAGTTTTTTGTTAATTGATAAAGTGCTGCTTTGCTCATACCGTAGGGTGGGCCGGTGCGTAAGTGGGTAAATCCGGCTACGGAGAGCAAGTTTACGATAGCTGCATCGCCACTAGCTTTTAAAAAGGGATACGACAAACGCGACATCTCAAAGTTGGAAGTCATGTTGGTGGACATAATTTTTTCATATTCTTCCAAAGTAAATTCGATGGCTTTTTTTCGAATATTGGTTCCTACATTATTAACGAGGAGATGAAAACTGTTCCAAAGGTTTTTTATGGCTTTAAATACCAAGGCTCTTTCTTCTTTGGAACTTACATCGGCAGCCATTCCGTAAACCGTATAGCCTTGAAGTTTCCACGAGTTTAAGCGTTCATCAAGCAACGCTTGATCACGAGCAATAATAAAGATTTCAGCTCCTAATTGTACAAATTCATCTGCTACAGCAAATCCAATTCCTTTGGTTCCGCCAGTTATTACAGCTCTTTTTCCTTCGAGCCGCCATTTGTTTTGATTCATATTAAAATAGTCTTTGATCAATAATTACAGGATAGATATGGGTGAACGATTCTGCTAAAAGAATGATTATAAATCCCCATTCGTTTTTTAAATTTACTTGTTGCATAATTCCATAAATTAAAGCGATAAACGGAATAAATAATCCATACCAAAACAAGTCGGCACCTTGTAAATGGTTTAGTAAAAATATCCAGTAGAGCGTTATGGGCACAATAATTAAAACAATAACCACTCTTTTTGTAATGCTAAATTGTTTATGAAATAAGCTGTAAACAAGCGCAATAAATGCAGAAATAAGAAAAACGGATACGCCAATAATGGAAGAATCGTGAAGGTTTAAAAAAGCCAAAACGATGCCTCCAATTAGCCCTAAAGTTACTAATCCACTGAGGATATGTTTGTTTCTGATTGTCCAATAAAGCCCCCATATAGAGGCTATGCCTAAAATAAACATGTCTAATTTCATACCGTTGTATATTTAGGGAACTGCAAAATAAAGCGAGTTCCGAGGTTTTCTTGTGATTCAAAACGGATAGTTCCATCGGCATTTTCAACCATTTTTTTAACCAAGGCCAAGCCTAATCCCATGCCTCCGGTTTTTGTTGTAAATCGGGGTTCGAACACATGTATTCTTTCTTTCTCAGAAATTCCGCAGCCATTGTCTTTTATTTGTATTTCTACCGTTTGATCTTGCAAGGTAAGTTTAATTTTAATTTCTCCCTTATTTTTATCCGTAATCGATTGAATGGCATTTTTTATTAGGTTGTTTAATATTCGAATAAACTGATTACGATCGGCTTTTATTACGACTTCCTCATCCGGCAGCTGATTCTCGAAACGAATATTTTTATGTCGCGAAAATAAATCAATAGCGCTGGTTATTAATGGCTTAACAGAAATAGGCTCGACTTTTATTTGATTTGAAGCGGCAAAACTCGAGAATTGTGAAGCAATATCGGATAAGCTGTCGATTTGTTCCGTTAGATTTTTGGCTATTTTATGCAGTTTGTTGTCAAAATCCTCCCCGCCTTCTAACCAAGCTTTTTCAAGGTATTGAATATTCAGTTTCATAGGGGTTAGCGGATTCTTTATTTCATGGGCAATTTGCTGAGCCATTTCTCGCCAAGCAGACTCACGTTGCGAACGCGCTAGTTTTTCAGCACTTTCTGCCAGTTCCTCCACCATGCGATTGTATTCTAAAACCAAAGCGCCAATCTCATCATTTTTATTCCATTCAATCTTTTCGTTGGCGGATTCGAGCTTAAGATGCCGAATTTTTTCCCTTAAAAACTTAAGTGGTTTAGAAAGATAGTTGGATATCAAAATGGTTAAGGTTAGCGTAAGTAGGATAAGAAACATATAGATATTGAGGTAAGCGACCAGAAAACCCGAAATCTCTTCTTCTAATTCGTGCTGTTTAGCAAAATACGGGAGATTTAAATAGGCAACAGTTTGATTGTCGATCGACCGGAATGGGATATAAACAGAATAAAACTCTTGCAATCCGATATGCTCATTTTGCATAAATAAGGAGCTTTTCATTAGTCCTAGGCTATAAAAAGCATCAGGATTCATGCGTTCAGAAAGTAATTCAGAATCAAAAAGTTGAGGCCTAGATGTTGCCAACAAACGACCGTCTAAATCGTAGAGGTTGATATCTGTAAAAAAGACTTGCGAAAACTTTATCAATAAACTCTCCAAATATTCTTTCTGTTCTTCGGAGTCATCATCGATATCTTGTAATTTATGCTCAAGTTCTATTAAAACAGAATGCACTTTTTCCATCAATACTCCTTTGTTTTTTTCGTCGTTTAAATAATTGAGGTAGTATAAACTGGCCAATCCAATGGTAAAAAACGAGAATAACAAAATGGCAATCATGCTGATTTGGAGTCGTGTTTGAAATCCGATATTCAGGCTGTTGTAGTTTTGACTCAAATAAATAAGTAAAAACAAGCCGGAGATGTTTAAACTGTAAAAAAGGAATAAAAAGGCCAGCGAAGCAAATTGTTCAAGCCAAGAAATTTTAGGTTTGCTTACTAGTATAACGTTTTGACTGTCTTGCACATAGATATAATGCATATAGCCTTCAAACGAAAAAGAATTTTCATTCAGTATTGTGTTTTCGCCGTAGGCTTCTAAAGTTTGTTTGTAATCAAATTTTCCAAACCACTCGCTTAGTTTACCATTATAATAATAAGCATAAGCATAATTGCTAAAAAAGCGTAAATCCCAATTTTTTGCATTGGAGAGCAAGGCGGGCATCCCCAATTCTTTGGGTTGATATTTAGATAAAAACTCAACAAATAATCTTGTTTTTTCGCCATTTTTTTTGTCGAATTCGATAATTCCAATATAGTTTTTGGTTCTAAAATGCTGATCAACCAAGTAAAGTGTATTTTCTAGAATGGTGTCACTCGCTTCTTTTATTCGTTCCTCAAAAAAGGGAAAACAAGGCGTTTCTAATTCTTCAGGAAGAAGCAGTAATTTGCTTTCAGCGTCGCAAAAAACCATGCTGATTTCATAATTGTTGGCGTCATCTTTAAAATAAGACCTATTAATAAAGTCAATTAACTCGTCTTGCGAATAATTCCCATCATTTAAGTAACTTAAAACAAGACTGTCCGAAAGCATGCGCTCTTTTTCATTCAGAAAATTATTCTCCAATAAGGGATCGTTTTTTAACAAATAAGTAGAAAAGCCAGATTTACGAATAGCCTCTTCTTTTTGGTTGGAAAGCGATATATAATAAATGCCGCTAATCGAAATAAACAGGATCAAATAATAAACATTTTGCCAAAATTCAACCTTCTCTCTTTTGGGGAAAAGGTAGAAGATAGACAGAAAATACAGGAATAAAAAGAGTTGATTAAACTGGCCAATTGGTTCTTCTTGAAGGGGTAGATATCCAAACAAAAGTGCAATAAAAAAGGAAATGAGGATATAAAAGAGTTTGTTTTTTAATGTAGTTAATGCGAATTCGATTAGTTTTTTACTGATGATGAACCACGACAACTGTAAAAACATAACGAGGGCCAAAATGCTATAACTATAAAAATTAAGATTCGTGATTGACGTTATTTCCAGCGTTATTTGAGAGTCGAATACCAAACTGTGTAACAAGGCATATAAACCGTAATAAAGCATGGTTAGTATTAAAAGAATTAGAGTTGTAATCCCAATCTGATTAAAAACACTTTGTTTTTTTGTTGGACTTAGTTTAAGGTGTTTGCTTGCGTATAAAGTGCTCGAAAACAGCCAGATACTAATCAGGAATAATTGACCTAAGGATGAGTAGGTGCTTAAATTGGAGTAGGTTTGGGCTTGAAATAAAGGACTTTGATAAAGACTCGAAGGAAAATTGATGGCCGAAAAGAACAATAAAAAGAGTGCGCTTAAAGTGCTAAAAGCGATCGTTTTTGTAGTTTCTGATGACTGGATTATTTTGGAATTCTTAATGGCGATATCGAGGCAAAAAACAAAAAATAAATAGGCTAAAAGAAAAGTAAAGAACAATAAGTAAGGCATTTCGTTTTTTGCCAAAGTGTTTTTATGAATATGAAATGAAAACAAAAAATTTCCTTGTTTATCGGTTATTTCAAATTCGCCTCTGTTTTTAGATAAAGTTAAATCGCCTTCAATACCGTAAGATTTAAGGTAATCGTCTTTTAATAAATCGTTTTTTAAGGTGTAATTGACTTTTAAAATTCGAGTGCCTACTAAAGTGTAATTCTGAACCGAAATGCTTTGCGTTAGCAACCAATGGGGCCCAATTTGAGAGCAAGAAAGTGTAGGCTTAAATAAACTGTCGTTTGAGGGGATGAGCAGGTGATTATTTGTCCAAAAGAGGAGTTCGTGATCTTCGTATAAATAAAAGGCCAAAGGTTTATTTTGCTCGTTACGATTTTGTAGTGCTTGTTCTTCAAAAGTCTGTAAGCCATCCTTTTGGAGCGTGTTGGATAGTTGTTTTAGCGTGCTATTTAATTCGTCTGAAAATTCATTGATCTTTGTCTGTAAATCGTTTTTAATTTTTACTTCATCTTTATTATGGGTATTGTTTATACTTAGGCTAATCCCTAAAAAAAGGACAATAAAAAAGAAAAACAGACTGAAACTGGTGATGGCTCTTTTACTCATAGTACGAAAATACAATTTATAATTGATTTGATACAAAGTGTATACCAAATTGAATTTGTAAAATATGTATCTTTGCCGCCAAAATAATTTAGTTAAACAATAGAAGAATGTCCGATAC
Source organism: Bacteroidales bacterium (assembly GCA_041592395.1). Classification (GTDB taxonomy): domain Bacteria; phylum Bacteroidota; class Bacteroidia; order Bacteroidales; family UBA12170; genus UBA12170. The sequence continues at coordinate 5,230 of JBFHQD010000189.1, forward strand.
AATGACGCAAACACTTCAATATAAAGTTGCCGATATCGCTTTGGCTGATTGGGGAAGAAAAGAAATTGAAATAGCCGAAAAAGAAATGCCGGGATTAATGGCAATTCGTGAAAAACACAGTTTAAATAAACCATTGCAAGGGGTTCGGATAACGGGATCTTTGCATATGACCATACAAACAGCCGTTCTTATCGAAACGCTTGTTGAGTTGGGCGCCGACGTGCGTTGGGCCAGTTGTAATATATTTTCTACGCAAGATCATGCTGCTGCTGCAATCGCTGCTGCTGGTGTTCCTGTTTTTGCTTGGAAAGGGGAAACCCTAGCCGAATATTGGTGGTGTACAAAGGAAGCTTTAAGTTTTCCCGATGGCAAAGGGCCTCAATTGATTGTTGACGACGGAGGTGATGCAACTTTATTAATTCATAAAGGCTATGCTGCTGAAAACGATGCTTCAACTTTGAATGTGAAAGCGTCAAGCATAGAAGAGCAAGAAATCTTAAAACTGCTCCAATCAACCTTAGCTGAAGATAACCAAAAGTGGCATCGTGCAGTTGCTGATTGGAAAGGTGTTTCAGAAGAAACAACCACCGGAGTTCATCGTTTATATCAAATGTTTGAAAAAGGAGAATTATTAATACCCGCTATCAACGTTAATGATTCGGTAACAAAATCGAAATTTGATAATCTTTACGGTTGTCGCGAATCCTTAGCCGATGGTATTAAAAGGGCTACCGATGTAATGTTAGCCGGAAAAGTAGTTGTCGTTGCCGGTTATGGCGATGTTGGAAAAGGCTCTGCGCATAGCATGCGTTCCTATGGTGCTCGTGTTATAGTAACCGAAATTGATCCTATTTGCGCATTGCAAGCGGCTATGGAAGGTTTCGAAGTTACAACTATGGAAGAAGCGGTTAAAGAAGGAAATGTGTTTGTTACCACCACCGGAAACAAAGATGTGATTA
>JBFHQD010000190.1:0-6109 GCA_041592395.1 Bacteroidales bacterium
TAACTTTGCCGCCCAAAATCAACACAATGAATATCCGAGAAGACCGCCAAAGTAAACGCATAAAACCCGATTGGCTCAAGATAAAAGTTCCTTACGGAAAAACCTATTTAGGTGTAAAAGAAATCATTAGCAAAAATAAATTGCATACTATTTGTACCAGTGGCCAATGTCCGAATATGGAAGATTGCTGGGGCAGAGGAACCGCAACTTTAATGATTTTGGGTGATATCTGTACACGCGCTTGTAAGTTTTGCGCTGTAAAAACCGGAAAACCTTTAGCTGTAGATCTGCAAGAACCTGAACGGGTAGCCGAATCCGTTGAGCTCCTTAAGCTTAAACATGTTGTTTTAACTTCTGTTGATCGCGATGATCTTGCAGATGGTGGCGCTGCCATTTGGGCCGAAACCGTACGAAAAATAAAAGAACGCACCCCCGAAGTAACTATCGAAACCTTAATCCCTGATTTTAAAGGCGATTATAACGATTTAAAAACCATGATGGATTCTCGCCCTGAAGTGATTTCGCACAATATGGAAACGACCAGAGTGCTTACACCACGATTGAGAAGTTTGGCCAAATACGACCGAAGTTTGGAAGTAATCAAACATATTTCAGAGTATGGTATTGTTTCTAAATCGGGCATTATGGTTGGCATTGGCGAAACGGAAGAAGATGTTTTACAAACTATGGACGATTTACGTGCCGTGGGCTGCCAAGTTTTGACAATCGGACAATATTTACAGCCTACAAGTCAACATCTTCCTGTACGTGAATATATTCATCCCGACGTTTTTGAACGCTACCGACTTGCCGGAATAGAAAAAGGATTTACCCATGTAGAAAGCGGTCCTTTAGTGCGTTCGTCATACCATGCCGAAAAGCATATTACAAAATAATTGGCTTATGGATGTTTTTACGCTATTCACCGATCTTGGAAGTATTCCTTATTTGAAAGCTCTGGAATACCAAGAAAAACTCTTCAACGAAATTTTGTATATCAAAAAATGCAACGAAGAGTTGCCTCAATGTGAAAAGCAAGTACAATACAATCATTTACTTTTTTGCGAACATCCCCATGTATATACACTCGGAAAAAGTGGAGATCAATCCAATTTGTTAATTGATACTATACAGCTTGAGGCTAAAAATGCCGATTTTGTCAAAACCAATCGCGGAGGAGATATTACTTACCACGGTCCCGGTCAATTGGTGGGTTATCCTATTCTCGATTTAGAAGGTTTACAAATCGGAACCAAACAATACATCGAAAAAATGGAAGATGCCATTATTCTTACTTTAAAAGAATACGGCATAACATCTTATAGAAAAACAGATTCGATTGGTGTTTGGTTAGCAGAAACGCCTGACAAACCTGAACGAAAAATTGCAGCTATTGGAGTTAAAATTAGTCGGCAGGTCAGCATGCACGGTTTTGCACTCAATATCAGTACCAATATGGATTATTTCAATTATATCAACCCATGCGGATTTATTGACAAAGGCGTTACTTCAATAGAAAAAGAGATGGGCTATATTCCTGATTTAAAAGAGTTTAAATCCAAATTAAAACAACAGTTGGTTCATCAGCTCGAACTAAATTTATACGATATAGAAGACCAAACAAGCTAAAACATGCCCGGAAGCATTCCTTTTGCGGCATTTGCCATTTCCATTTCATTCACATTGTCGGCGTGCTCCATCGCTTTATTCACTGCAATTTGAATCAAATCTTCGATGGCTTCTTTATCGCCATCATCCATTAATTTCGGATTGATATTAATTTCTGTAATACGACGATTTCCATTTACATAAACAGAAATTAATCCGCCTTCGGCTTCGCCTTTTACCGTAATCGTATCCAATTTTTTCTTGGCCTTATCCATAGCTTCTTTCATTGGGCCAAGATTTCCCATTAATTTATTGAGCATCATTTTATCTATTTCTATTTCATTGCAAATATACTTCCTTTATCGAAAAATAATGGGGTATGAAAACGAAAAAATCCGCGCATAGCTCAGCAAAGACTTACGTTTTTTTTTGATAAAATAGCTAGTATCCGCCTTTCACTTTCACTCCGTTTTAAAAGATTTGTACATTTGCCACGCATTTAAAAAGAGATGAGATAATGTCGATGATTGCAATTGAAGGGATGGAATTTTACGCCTATCACGGGTGTTTCGAAGAAGAAAAAATTATTGGAACAGGTTTTATGGTTGATCTTTATTTTACAACCGATACTACTGAAGCAGAGTTAAGCGACAATCTACGAAAAACCGTAAATTACCTCGAAGTGTATCGGGTGGTTAAAAAAGAAATGGAAATCAGTTCCAATTTGCTTGAGCATATTTCGCGACGCATTCTAATGGCCGTTCAGCGCGAATTCCCCCAGGTAGAATGGGCAAAAGTGAAAATTCAGAAATTAAATCCTCCCCTTGGTGGAAAAATGAAAAGCGTATCGGTTACACTAACGAGCGATGAAATGGCTAAAGCCTAATTCTCTTTCGAGGGGTTTTTCAGTGGAGCAAGAAAAAACGAAGAAAAGTCTATTTTTTTCTAATCAACATTAAACCATCGCGCAAGGGTAAAAGTACATTCTCTACTCGTGAATCTTGTTGTACGAGCTCGTTAAATTCGATGATTCCTTGGGTGTCTTTATCGCCATTTCTCAAGGGTTGTATCACTTTTCCGCTCCACAAAACATTATCAACCAAAATAGAACCACCTACTCGTACTTTATCAATTATCAAATTATAATAATTTGCATAATTTTCTTTGTCGGCATCGATAAAAACCAAGTCAAATTGCATTTTTAATTCCGGAATTAGTTTCATAGCATCCCCAAAATACTGAACAACTTTATTTTCGATTCCAGCTTTTTTAAAATATTTACTTGCTATTTGCTCTAATTCGGGGTCGATTTCTATCGTGTGAATTTGTCCTTTTTCAGCTAATCCTTCAGACAAGCATATGGCCGAATACCCTGTATAAGTACCAATTTCCAAGATGTTTTTTGGGCAAATCATTTGCGATAGCATGCTTAAAAATCGGCCTTGCTGACTCCCACTCAACATCCGTGGATGCATTACTTTTAGATGTGTTTCGCGATAAAGTTCGTGTAAAACCTGACTGTGTTTGGAGCTGTGCTCCATGGCATATTTCTCAATTTCGGGGTTAATCATGCTCGATTATTTAAAAATCAACATACTCATTTGCGAAGGGTCGAAAATCTCATTGGCCACATCAATGATTTCCTCAGCGGTAACTTTCTGAATTTTTTGATGCACTTCGCTCAATGTACTAATTCTTCCATAACTCAATAAACTGCGTCCGTTATTATGCATTTTTACGGCATTCGATTCTTCCGAAATAGCAATCTGACCTGAAAACTGAAGTTTGGCTTTTTTCAATTGAAGCGGCCCTAATTTTTTTTCACGAAGCAGTTTTAATTCCTTGTGAACCAGCTCAATACTTCGGTCTAAATAATTTTTATCCGTTCCTATATATACCGAAAAATTCCCAATATCTGAAAACGCCGTATAATTCGATTCCAAATTATAGGTAAATCCATATTTTTCACGAATAGCCAAATTTAGGCGTGAATTTAAACCCGGTCCACCCAAAAAATTATTGAGTAACGAAAAGGCCGTTCGTTTATCATCTTTCATTCCATAGGCTCTATTACCGATCATACAATGCGACTGAAAAAGCCTTCGTTTTTTTACCTGTTCGACAGGAATATAACCGTTTATCACTTCTCTTTGGGAGCTTGCATACTTGCTTTGTTCATCACCAAAATAACGCTCAAATAATTTCACCAATTTCGAAAATTCAATAGATCCAACAGAGGACAGCACCATTTTATCTGTCGTGTAGCTTTGCTTAATAAACTCAATTACAGACGCTCTGTTAAACGATTTGACTAATTTTTTTGTGCCTAAAATGTTTTTACCAAGCGGGTGATCAGGAAAAAGCAAACAATCAAAATCATCAAAAATCTGTTCTGAGGGCGTATCTTTATATGCGTTTATTTCATCAATTACAACTTCCTGCTCCTTTTTCAATTCCTTTTCGGGGAAAACCGAATGAAAAACAATATCGGCAAAGAGTTCCAAGGTTCGTGCATAATGTTGCGACAAAAACGCGGCTTCGATAACCGTTTCTTCTTTCGAAGTAAACGCATTCAATTCTCCACCAATATCTTCTAGGCGACTCAAAATATGATAGGCTTTTCGCCTTTCAGTACCTTTAAAAATAACATGCTCAATAAAATGCGCCAAACCATTTTGATGCGGTAACTCATCGCGTGAGCCCGTGTCAATAATTAAGCCCAAATGAGCCACTTGCCCATTGTTTGTATCGCTTAATTGCTGGTGCACTAAACGAATTCCGTTTTTTAACTGATGTACTTGATAGTCTGCCATTCGGGCGCAAAAATACAGTTTTTTATAATGTGTTAATTAGGATTGCCACGAATACACGAATATAAATAAATTCTATTCCGACTTCGATTAAAAATATTCGTGAATTCTGCCAAAAGCATTCCTTTGGTCGTGGCTAAATAAATAAGTGCTCGTAATAATTTTAATTATGAATACCTGTATTCATCCATTCCGGAAGCATTTTCGAATCGGGTTTTCTTTTGTAAAAGAGATCATCTAATTCGAGGGCAACACTTCGAAATAAAGCAGAATTTTTTATGCCGGAACGTACCAAATTATGCATCAGATTGTCGGGATGTGAAAATGGACAAACACTGATACAACGTCCACAGTCAGTGCCAATAGTTGTCCAATAGGTATAACAAGCTTCTTGATTGATTTGCCACCGCACTGTGCCATCTATCTCTTTTTGATCGGTAAATGAAATCGCCTGACTAGGACAAGCATCAGCACATTTCTTACATTTTACACAAAAGTCGATAAGCGCATCGTCTTGTTTTGCTCTATCCGTAACTAAGGGCATATTTGTCGTAACAACAGCAATTCTAACACGCGGACCTTGTTTGGGTGTCATTAACAATCCCATTCTTCCGATTTCCCCCAAACCCGCATCGCGAGCGACTAAAGGACATACGACTTCGTAATTTCCATCAATATGTGCGCGGGCTTCATAGCCTAATTTTCGAATAAAATGAGCCATTTGCACCGCTATTCTTCCCGACTCGAGATATTGTTGTGCTGATTCCATTATCGCGGAGCTTTTGGGTGCGGATTGCATCATCCGGTGATCCATTTCTACCGTAAACGCCAGGGCAAAATCGTGTTTCTTTTCGTAAATTTTATTGTAACGCTCTCCTCTTCCTCCAACAGCATATAAATGATAATCTTGGAGTTGAGTTATACCACAGTCTAAAGCACCTAATTTTTTTGACCAATTTTTTATATAGTCCGTAAACGCTTCTGCACTTGCCTTTGTTTTATTTTCCTCTACCGGCCCATCAACTTCGTTTTTTAAAGCTCCAATGGTTTCGAAACTTGCTTCAGCAGATGCAAAAGCGAAGGGATTAGCAAAGACTGCATCTAGACTTAATAATCCGGGGCGACTTCTAAACTCATCGTCTTTTGCTTTATTTTCGGGTCGGCGCTTATAATAATCTTCATAATGTGATGTGCCTTTGACAAGTTCAGCGCGCGAAAACATTATATCGCGTTCATCAATCCGTGTTTTGGGAATTCTTTTTTCAAACCTTTTTTTCTTCCCAAATGGAATCAAAAAAAGCAGCGCTAAAGTCCAATAAAGAATCAAAATAATCCAAATAATTTCGGTTTTATAAGGATAATCAAAAAAGATAAATGCCGAAGCTATTAAGGGATCGAGCAAAGTGAAAAGAAATAGCCTTGCAGCACGAAATTCGTATTCCTGATAAGATAGATAAACGGCATAAAGCAATCCGAAAAACAGAACACCAACGGTTATACTTAAAAGCCATTCATTTAAGAGCATCTTAAAATCATTTAGTTGACAAATGTGATGAAAAAAGTGATTATATCCAAAACGGATTAAATGTATATCCTAATAAACTGGAACAAAATGACTTCCCTGTTTCACTACGTTTATCCTTAAAACCCCAACGTTCATTAACCAAACCCATACGTTTGCTAAATAAAAA
>JBFHQD010000191.1:0-6099 GCA_041592395.1 Bacteroidales bacterium
CCGTGGGTTCTTATCGCAAATGGATTCAGATTCCGGACTTATGGAAAGAGAAAGAGGTGTTTATCACTTTTGGAGCTGTAAAATCAGCTTTTTACCTTTGGGTGAATGGACAAAATGTGGGCTATAGTCAGGATAGTAAATTACCGGCCGAATTTAATATTTCATCGTATTTGAAATCGGGGGAAAATCTTATCGCTATCGAAGTGTATCGGTGGAGCGATGGATCTTTTCTGGAATGTCAAGATTTTTGGCGTATTAGCGGAATAGAACGTGATGTTTATTTGCAAGCGCGACCAAAAACCTTTCTTCGCGATTTTAAAGCGGAACCATTTTTAAGTGATGATTATAAGAATGGAGTATTAAAGCTGAATGTTGCTATTCAAAGCAAAGATCCAAATCAGCTTAAAGAAACGCGTGTGGATGTTCGTTTGTTTAAGAATAATAAGCAAATAAAAAAGACAGTCATTAAAAAAGCGTTTAATTCCAATCAATTCTCCGGTGAATTGTCTTTGGCTTATCCTGATTTATGGTCGGCCGAACATCCAAATCTCTATCAGCTTGTGCTTACTTTGCTCGATAAAAATGGAATGGAATTGGAAAGTACAAGTATTCCAATTGGTTTTAGAGAAGTGAAAATGGCTGGTGGACAATTGCTTATCAATGGAAAGCCCATTCTTTTAAAAGGGGTAAATCGGCACGAACATGATCCAAAAACAGGTCATGCAATTTCCAGAGAATCCATGCTTGAGGATATACGCTTAATGAAACAGTTTAATATCAATGCCGTGCGCACTTCGCATTATCCAAACGATCCCTATTGGTATCAGCTTTGCGATAAATATGGCATATATCTGATTGATGAAGCCAATATCGAAAGTCACGGAATGGGTTATAAACCGGAACGTACTTTAGGAAATAATCCGAGTTGGAAAGCGGCGCATTTGGATAGGATTGAACGGATGATGGAACGCGATAAAAATCATCCTTCCGTTATCATTTGGAGTATGGGCAATGAGGCCGGTTTTGGCGTAAATTTTAAAGCAGCCTCAGAAATGATGCATAAACTTGATCCCAATCGTCCAACACATTACGAACGAGCCGGTGAAGATTTAGCTACTGATATTGTTTGTCCGATGTATCCTTCAATTGAGCATTTAATGGATTATGCAAAAAGGGCAAACGATAGGCCTTTGATTATGTGCGAATATGCGCATGCCATGGGTAATTCGGTGGGCAATTTAAAAGATTATTGGGAGGTGATTAAGAAAGAGCCTCATTTACAAGGCGGTTTTATTTGGGATTGGGTAGATCAGGGTTTGGAACAAACAACAACTGATGGACAAACTTATTTTGCCTTTGGAGGTGATTTTGGTGGTGATACAATTCCAAGTGATAATAATTTCTGCATCAACGGTTTGGTATTTCCCGATCGAAAAATTCATCCTGCATTGTGGGAAGTAAAAAAAGTGTACCAAAATATTGATTTTGAGCTGAATAATACGTTTTTAAAAATCCACAACAATTACAATTTTACGAATCTTTCTGCATTTAATTTTGAATGGAAGATGCTTCGAGACGGAAAAGAAATTGGCGCAGGAAATTTGCCCGAAATCAATCTTGAACCCGGTCAAGAAGTAAACATGACCTTGCCTATGCAGAGCGAACTGTTTTCGCAAGATGTGGATTATGTGTTCACAATATCTGCCAAGACTAAGAGGGAAACGGATTTAATTCCAAAAGGGCACGAAGTGGCTTGGGAACAGTTTGATGTTCCTTCTTTACGCGGTTTTTTGTATTCTAATTTGGATCGTTTTAGCGATTTAATGATCACTAGTTATACGGATTCTGTTTGTATCTTGGGAGATGATTTTTATCTGCGCTTTTCGAAGAAAACGGGGAAACTGCTTCAATGGAAATCTTATGGACGAGTGATTTTGACAAACGACAAAGGCTTTTCGTTTAATTTTTGGCGTGGGATGACAGACAATGATTTTGGAAATCGGTTTCCACAGCGAGCCGATTTATGGAAGAAAGCAGGCAATCAAGTGGAGTTGACGTCTTTTACCACTAAAAAAATCAATAAAAAGGAATTTCAGATAAAAACGGAACATCAAATTGGCAATAATGCAGCAAAATGGGAAATGATTTTTACCATAGCCGCCAATGGCGAAATTTATGTGGATAATGCCTTTATTCCTTTGCACGAGGAGTTGCCTGAGCTACCTAAATTGGGATTAACCTTAGAATTGAATACGGCTTTTCAAATCTTGGATTGGTATGGAAGAGGTCCTCAGGAATCTTATTGGGATAGAAAATCAGGAGCTAAAATCGGTGTTTATTCTTCTTCGGTTGAGGATCAACTAGAGAATTATGTGCGTCCCCAAGAAAACAGCAATCATACGGATGTGCGTTGGCTATCTTTGCGCGATAGCTTAGGTTACGGATTTTTGGTAGCGGCTGATTCTTTAATAAATTTTAGTGCGCAAAATTATTCGCTCGAAGATTTTGATCAACCCAACAAAAACAAAAATAAACACAGCATAGATATTCAAAAGAAGCCTTTTGTTACACTCGATTTGGATTATGGACAAACAGGTGTTGGAGGTGACAATAGTTGGGGAGCTAAAGCGCATAAGGAATACACACTTTTTCCGAAAAAATATAGGTATCGTTTTCGGATAGCACCACTCGAACCAAGTCAAAATGACTTACAAAGAGTTTGGAAAGAAAAAGCATTGCTGGAATCTTTAGAGGATTGATGTTATTTATTATTAAAAGGGATACATTTCCTGTTTCAAATAAATTAACAAATTGATTTAACTTTATATCTTTGTTTTGATGGAATCAGAAATGAACAGTCGTACCGTTGAGAAGCATATCTTTATCAAAAATATGATGGGGAAATGCTGTATACGTATACTTCGTATTATTTTTGAGCAGAATAGGATAGTAGTTCTTTCCTTGCTTCCGGGTGAAGCTGTTATTCGGTATAATTCAACAGATTGGGACGAAAGGAAACTAGCCGCTTTACTCGATGAAAATGGGTTTGGCCTGATTTTAAGTCGAGAGAAGAGAGTTGTTGAGCTTACTAAACAGGCCATAGTTGAGCTTATTCACGAGCTCAATAATATGAATTCCATTGTACAGAAATCGGATTATCTGGTGGAGAAAATAGGATTGAGCTATCAACAGATTTCGAAGCTGTTTTCCAAACACGAACCTATTACCCTTGAACGTTTTATTATCTTAAATAAAATAGAACGCGTAAAAGAGTTAATTCATAGAGACGAGTATACTTTGAGTGAAATAGCTTATTTAATGGATTATAGCTCCGTGCAATATCTTTCTAATCAGTTTAAAAAGGAAACCGGACATTCGGTGACGGATTACAAAAAAGAAGGGCTTAACCTAAAGATTAATTTAGATGAGCTCTATTGATTTTTTTAGTATATAGGCTATAATTAATTTTATGAAAATAATTATTGGACGAAAAGACAAGGCGGATTTTCCTGAATTCCCCTTAAATGATATTGAGTGTAAGATAGATACAGGAGCCTATACTTCCTCAATTCATTGTCATCAAATAAAAGAATGTGTTATTAATGATGCAAAACACATTGAATTTTATCTTTTAGATCCTTCTCATCCAGATTACACTCAAGAAAAATTAAAAACCAAACACTATAAAAAGAAAAGAGTAAAAAACTCTTTTGGGAGGTCGGAGCAAAGGTTTGTAATAGAAACCTTTATTACACTTTTTGGTGAAGATTATCCAATAGAGCTTTCCCTAAGTGAAAGAAGCGAAATGAAATATCCTATTTTGTTAGGAAGAAAATTATTAAAAGGAAGATTTATTGTGGATAGTTCGAAGTACGATATCTCCTTCAAATTAAAGAATAAATTGAAAAAATCACGAATTAAGAAAAAGAGGAAAAATCAAATATGAAAATTGTTATATTATCAAGAAATGCCAAACTTTATTCAACCAGAAGATTAGTAGAAGCTGCTACAGAACGAAACCACGAAGCAATTGTTGTAGATCATTTAAAATGTACTATAGAAATTGAAAAGAAGAAACCTAGAATTTATTTCAAGGGTGAATATTTGACTGATGTTGATGCCGTTATACCCAGAATTGGAGCTTCTGTGACCTTTTATGGTACGGCAGTCGTACGTCAATTCGAAATGATGAAGGTGTTTACGGCTATCGAATCTCAGGCATTGGTCAGATCACGTGATAAACTCAGAAGTTTGCAGGTTTTAGCTAGGGCTGGCGTGGGATTACCCAAAACCGTATTTACTAATTTCCCAACGGATGTTGAGCATGTGATCGAAAAAGTAGGTGGGACTCCATTGGTATTGAAGCTGTTAGAAGGAACGCAAGGATTGGGAGTAGTTTTGGCTGAAACTCAAAATGCAGCCAAATCGGTTATTGAAGCTTTTCATGGTTTAAAAGCGAGAGTAATTGCTCAAGAATTTATTAAAGAATCTGGCGGAGCCGATATTAGAGTATTTATAGTCGGAGGTGCTGTTGTTGGAGCAATGAAACGTCAAGGTAAAGAAGGGGAGTTTCGTTCGAATTTACACCGAGGAGGAAGCGCTTCAATAATTGAATTGACTGATGAGGAAGAAAACACTGCGTTAAGAGCAGCCAGAGCTATGGGACTTGGTATTGCAGGAGTTGATATGTTGCAATCTGCCAATGGACCTTTAGTTTTGGAAGTAAATTCATCACCGGGTTTGGAGGGTATTGAAGCAGCAACAAATAACGATATTGCAAAAGAAATTATTAAATACGTGGAAAGAAATGCATAACAGTACTTTTAAAATCCTCGGTAAGGAAATTGAAAAGGGACAACGTGCTTTTTTGCAAATTGAGGTAGCAAAATTACATACACGGAATACGATAAAAATTCCTGTAATTGTAGAAAGAGCTAAATTGGATGGCCCCACAATACTTTTAATGGGCGGTGTGCATGGCGATGAGGTGAATGGTGTTGCAATTGTTCGTAATATCATCAGAAAAAAATACAATAAGCCAAAAAGAGGCACCATTATTTGTATTCCCGTTTTCAATGTATTTGGTTATTTAAGTTTAACAAGAGAGTTTCCTGATGGTCGCGATTTGAATCGCATGTTCCCTGGCTATGCCAATGGATCGTTAGCTAGTCAGTTTGCGTATCGCTTTACTAACGAAATTGCTCCATTAGTTGATTATGTAATTGATTTTCATTCGGGTGGGGCTGACCGCTCCAATATTCCTCAAATCAGGTGCGAATTAAAGGAAGAAAAAACGCTAGAACTTGCCAAAGTATTTGGTGCTCCTTATGTTGTTCAATCGGGTTATATTCAAAAATCGGTGCGGCATTTATTCCATAAATTGGGAAAAACTATTTTGTTGTTCGAAGGTGGAAAATCAAAAAATCTGAACGAATCAGTTATTAGTACCGGAGTGCGTGGTGCAGTGAATGTGATGAGATATTTAGGTATGCACGATGGCGAAATAAAGCGTAATAAAAATCAGCATATCATTGAAAAGGCAAAATGGTTGAGATCTCCATCTTCGGGCATGTTTCAGTTAATGATAGAAAATGGGAACCAAGTAGAAAAAGGAGAGATCATTGGGCTTATTACCGATCCTTATGGGGAGTATGAAAAGAAAGTAATTGCACCTTTTGCTTGTTCTGTTTTTTGTGTAAACACAGCGCCAATAGTTAATAAAGGCGATGCTTTATTTCATGTGAGTATTGAAGCCGTATAAAAATAAGTATTCTGCGCACAAGTTATTGAGTTTTCAAGTTGAAATTTTTTAGTTTATTCGTGCATTCGCGGCTTATTGTTTTGCCACTAATGCACGAATGAAAAATAGGATTTGACTGTTTTGTTGTCCTGTCCTTTTAAAATCAACTGGATCTATTTGTTTGGTTATGCGTGATCTAATTCGAAAACAACACCTAGGTGCAGAGTAGCAAAGGTCTGAGGCTTGGGAGTGCATTGTAACTATCAACTTAAAGGAATTAGCGCATTAATTTATTAGCCGACTTAGTTGACCCATTTTAATCCTTCTAAAGCGGAAGCATCGCTTGGCGAATACATTAA
>JBFHQD010000192.1:0-6096 GCA_041592395.1 Bacteroidales bacterium
AAGACCGTTTCAACGGCTTTTTCATTTCCTGCTGTGAATAAACTGGCCAAATACTTCATAGGCAATCTTGATTTTTCTATGGCGCCCCAGAAATGATCTGTGGAGGTTTCATAAGTGTCGTTTTTAACAAATGCCATAGTTGGTAGTAAAGGTGGAACGTAGAATAAGTTGGGTAAAGTTCTAAACTCTGGATGCAAGGGTAAAGCCAATCCCCATTGGATAACAAATTTATACACCGGTGATTTTTGAGCCGCTTCTATGGTTGAATCCGGAATGCCATTTTCTTTGGCTGCTTTTATTATTTCCGGATCATTCGGATCTAAATAAATGGCCTTGTGCTTATCGACTAAATCATGTTCCTCGCAACTTGCAACCTCTTTAATTTTATCAGCATCATAAAGCAAAACACCTAAATAGCGAATTCTGCCAACACATGATTGCATACAAGCCGGAGTTTCTCCGTTTTCTAATCGTGGATAACACAATAAACATTTTTCAGATTTTCCGGTTGTCCAGTTATAATAGCTTTTTTTATAAGGACAAGCCGTTACACACATTCGCCAAGCACGGCATTTTTTTTGGTTGATCAAAACAATACCATCTTCTCCGCGCTTATAAATTGCTCCCGACGGACAAGCAGCCACACAAGCAGGATTTAAGCAATGATTGCACATACGAGGGAGATAATGTAAGGTCATGCGTTCCAACTGAAACATAGCTTCTTGCTCTTCAGGAGAAAGGTCTTTCATATTCACGTCCTTTCTGGCATATTCCTTACTCCCCCCCAAATCATCATCCCAATTTGGTCCTGATTTTGGTGTCATGGGTTGACCGGTAATCAAAGAAACCGGAGTTGCAACAGGTTGGTCATCACCCTCTGGAGCCGTAAATAAGTTTTCGTATTTATAGGTGAATGGTTCATAATAATCATCTATAACCGGCATATTGGGATTGTGGAAAATATTTTTAAAGCCATTTAGTCGGCCTCCCATACGCAAGCGTATTCCTTTTCCAACCTTTTCCCATCCTCCTTTATAGATATTCTGATCTTCCCATTTCGATGGGTAACCGGTCCCGGGTTTTGTTTCTACATTATTCCACCACATGTATTCCGCCCCTTTTCTATCCGTCCAAATATTTTTACACGCGATTGAACAAGTGTGGCATCCGATACATTTATCGAGATGAAATACCATGGCAATTTGAGATCTTACATTCATAGTAAACTGACTTAAAATTCAACTTTATCCATTTTCTGAACGAGTACGTGGGTGTCTCTGTTTACACCAACCGGCCCCCAATAATTGAAATGATAGGTAAATTGCCCATATCCCCCTAACATTAAATTAGGCTTGAGATGTAGGCGTGTAAAGCTATTATGTCCACCGGCTCTTTTGCCACCTCTAACATTTGATTTTGGTATAGAATAGGTTCTTTCCGGTGCATGATACACAAAACAAACGCCCTTAGGAATTCTTGCACTTACACAAGCACGTGTGCTGTAAACACCATTATCATTAAAAACTTCTACCCAATCATTATCTTTAATGCCCATTTCAGCAGCGTCTTCCTCGCTTAACCAGCAAGGCTCCATACCGCGCGAAAGCGTAAGCATCCGAATGGTATCGCCATAAGTTGTGTGCATATGCCATTTTCCGTGCGGAGTAAGTACATTTAGCATCTTTCCTTTTCCGGTGAGTATCGAGTTTTTAAGTTCGCCATAAGCTTCCGGTTTGGGCGAGGGCTTATAAGTAGGCAGATGTTCGCCAAATTTGATATAGCCTTCGTGATCCAAATAAAAATGCTGACGACCCGTTAATGTTCGCCAAGGAACCAGCCGTTCTTTATTGTAGGTAAAGGCAGAATAAGCGCGTCCGCCTTTCATTATTCCGGACCATAAAGGCGAATCGTTATAGCGGTGAATTTTTGTTTGAAGATCCTTATACGAAATTCTCACATCTTTGCTTCCTTCGCTGATATCGGTTAAGGAAAGTCCGGTGCGCTCTTCGGCATCTTGATAAGCCCTATTGCTCAATTCGCCGTTTGAGATGCTGGAGAGATGAAGCACAGCATTTGCGGCTTCTTCATCTTCGTATAGCGATGGATATTCAACTCCATCCACTTTTTGAATATGATCTCTGTCTTTCAGCAAGTCGTTGTAAAAATCTTCACATTTATAAGTATTCCCATGAGCACCTAATCCGTTTTTTACATTCGGTCCAAGGGAAATAAATTTGTCATAAATTTGGGTATAATCTCTTTCAACCATAACCATATTATGCATACTCTTTCCGGGAATTGCTTCGCATTCGCCTTTTGACCAATCTTTTAAAGTAGGTTGAGAAATTTCTCCAACACTATCGTGTGCAATTGGAATATTTACGAGATCCATAACCGGTTCAGCGTATTCTGTTTTGGCCATTTCACTTGTCGCTTTGGCAATTTCCCTGAATATCATCCAGTCGGATTTGCTCTCCCATACAGGTGCAATAGCCGCAGATAAGGGATGAATAAACGAGTGCATATCCGTACTGTTCAAATCGGTTTTTTCGTACCACGATGCTGCCGGTAAAACAATATCCGAATACAATGCAGAAGTGTCCATTCTAAAGTTGAGGTTTACAATTAGATCCATTTTGCCTTTTGGGCTTTCTGATCGGTATTTGATATCCTTAACTAATTTTTCAGCTATTTCATCGGCAATAGAATTATGATGCGTTCCGAGATAGTGTTTTAAGAAATATTCATGTCCTTTAGCACTCGACAATAATGCATTTCCGCGCCATATATACCAAACTCTTGGAAAGTTTATTTCTTCATCAGGATTGCAAACCGAATAATCAAGTTTTTTTGATTGCAATTGTTTTACAACATAATCTTTAATTTCTTGATCGGTTTTTGCTCCGGCTTTTTTTGCTTCTTTTACTATTTCAAAGTTTGATTTATTGTATTGAGGATAAAAAGGCATCCAGCCATTTTTTACTGCTTTAACGGTCATGTCGGCCGTGTGCAAGGCAGAGAGTTCGTTTTTTGGCACAGTATTGTAATCTGTATGATTGCCATCATATCGCCACTGATCAGAATGAATATAATGCCAGATAGGGGCTTGTTGTAATCGAACAGCACTTTGCCAATCTTTCCCCGACATAATACTTCCCCACGAATCCATTGGCGCTAGTTTTTCTTGTCCCACATAGTGGTTCATTCCGCCCCCGTTTACACCAATACACCCGGTAAGCATAAGCGCCATAGTTGCAGAGCGATAGATTAAATTATTATGATACCAGTGATTAATGCCTGCCCCAATAATTATGCTGCATTTTCCATGAGTAGCTGAAGCTGTTCTTCCCCACTCCCGTGCGAATTGCAATACTGTTTCTGAGCCGATACCCGTTAAAATTTCTTGCCAGGCGGGTGTATAGGCAGCGTCTGCTACGCTATAATTTTTAGGATAATCGCCGCTTAAACCTCTGCCAACGCCATACTGGGCCATAATTAAATCGTAAATGCAGGCTACATTTTTAATACCCTCTCTGGTTTCGATTTTTTTTATTGGAACACCACGATTTACAACCTTTTCTTTACCGTAATCCGTAAATTCTACCTGAAGTATTTCATCATAATTATTTAATAAAGTCAATACTGGATTATAAGTAAGTTCTGTTTCGGGGTCAATGGTTTTTAGGTTCCAATTTTTTTCGCGCTTATCCCAGCGATGACCGGTGCTACCGCCCGGACAAACCAACTCCCCTGTTTCGGCATCAATATTCAGAAACTTCCACTCGCCGTTTTCTATGCTTTTATATTTTTCAATCTGATCCGCACGGAGGAGCCTTCCGGGAACTGATTTATTTCCTTCGTTTGTAATTTCAACTAAAAAAGGACTGTCCGTATATTTTTTTACATATTCGATAAAATAGGGGTCTTGTTTTTCGTGATGAAATTCTTTTAATAGAACATGGGTTACTGCCATCCAAAAAGCACCATCTTGACCCGCATGAACAGGAACCCACTGATCGGCATACTTCGAAACCATATTAAAATCGGGCGAAAAAACAACGGTCTTGGTTCCATTATGTCGCGATTCTGCAAAAAAATGAACATCGGGCGTACGTGTCATGCCAAGATTTGCACCCATGCAAGCAATAAATTTGGAGTTATACCAATCGGCACTTTCGGCCACATCAGTTTGCTCTCCCCATATCTCCGGAAATGAATTGGGCAAATCGCAATACCAATCGTAAAAACTTAAATTAACACCGCCCATCAATTGTAGAAATCGCGATCCGGCAGCATAGCTCAACATCGACATAGCTGGAATTGGTGAAAATCCAACCAAACGATCGGGGCCGTATTTTTTTACCGTATATAAATTAGAGGCGGCTATAATTTCCTTTGCCGTATCCCAATCCACTCTTCTAAATCCTCCTTTTCCTCTTGCTTTTTGGTATTTCTTCCTGGTTTCCGGATTGGTCTGAATGTTTTCCCAAGCGGCTAAAGCATTGCCGGTTTTGTTTTTTTCTTCAGTGTAGGCATCTATCAAAGCACCTCTAATCATTGGATATTTTACCCGTATCGGACTATACAAATACCAAGAAAATGAAATGCCACGTTGACAACCTCGTGGTTCGTAAGGCGGAATCGTTTTATCAAAAATCGGATAATCTAAAGCCTGTGTTTCCCAAACCACGATACCATCTTTTACATGGATATTCCAACTGCATCCACCTGTGCAATTCACTCCATGTGTGCTTCTTACAACTTTATCGTGCTGATGCCTATTACGATAAAACTCTTCCCATTGACGGGTTTTTGGGGAAATGAGATCTTTAATCCAGCTCATACTATTTTTTTGTTTTTATATTGTTATAAAGATTGTCTTCTGTAAATATCATCGTTCACACTATTGGTTTTGCGATTCCTATAAAGGATCAATAGGATAGCCAGAAATACCAAAAATGCTAATTGAGCCATAAATAGGAAGGCTAAATTGTGCTTTTGGGATTGTGGATTGGGGTTTGGTTGTTGTATCGATTTTAAATAAACAGTTAAATCTTTGACTTCTGATTCGGTTAAGGGATGATTGGCATAAGCTTCTGTCATAACAGGAAACGGCGGGCTTTTAATAATAGCCATCATGCCTGTTGCACCCATATTGGTATAAGAAACTGTAAGATCTTTCGCCAGACTCCCCCCTTGCTGATCCAAGTTATCCATGAGGTTGTGACAAGAAAGACAAGAGACTCCTTTGTTTTGAAAGCGAGCACTTCCTAAAAACAAGGCTTTTCCATTATCGATATTGCTTTGATTTAAGTCTTGCAGTGGATCAATCATCGTTTGTGTAGGAAGCGCAGTATCCTCCGTACCTATGGTTTTAATGTAATCTAAGAGATCCTTAATCTGACCCTCACTTAAGGCAGTATTAGGCATTAAAATCTTATTGTATTCTTCGAAAACTTTTACTGCATCCGGATCTTTTTTATTGATAAGTTCTTGTGGCGATTTGATAAAGCGCAGCAGCCAGTCTGCATTTCTCCGTTCATTGATATCTTTTAAATCCGGCCCAACACGTTTTCCCTTGCCTATAGTGTGGCAGGCTCCGCAATGGATTGTAAATAAATCACCAGCTTCTTGGGCTTGAATTGTGCTAGTGAAAAATAAAATGATGAGTAATACTAAAGACTTCATAAATCCCATTTTATATGTTTTGAGTCATATATATGGCGCTAAAATAAAAGATATATTGATTTGAACTATAAAAATTATGATCTTGATCATAATTTAGAACAATTCTATATATATTGTTTTAGATCTTTTTGGCTCATTTTCGGTATTATCAGATGGAATGGGATATAAATTTTAAGGTTTTCGTTCCGCTTCTATGTGTTTTGTCATTGTTATGGAATGCAATAGGAAAACGTAATTTCAATTGGTAAAGGCAACTTGTTGTTTCGAAAGGCGAACCTAATAGAGAGAAAAGTAAATAGGCAAAACCTAATAAAATACTATTTAAGTTTTTTATATCATTGAAGTCGTGGAGTTTATTCCGTTTTTTTAGTACTAAAATACATTCGTTTTTTCCGGATAATCTTTTAG
>JBFHQD010000193.1:0-6012 GCA_041592395.1 Bacteroidales bacterium
AAAGACAGTTTGCCTTGTTTTAAGCGCTTTTCAAGCTCATGAATAGCCAACTGTTGACGGGCGTCAAAAACAACCAGATAATGCTTGTTTCCTTTGTGATTTCTAAAAAATAAATTCTTGCAATGCGCAGCATCAATCGCTTTCCAGTATTTCATAGCTTCGGCAATAGTCGGCGCTGCCGGATGCTCAATTAACTCATATTCAATAGCAAGTTCATTTAAAAAATCAAATACACGCTGACGATTATTCATAGCTGGCTAAAAGCAAAAAAGCTTAGAAAAGAAGACCTTTTCTAAGCTTTTCATTCTTTATTTTAATTTATTCTCCTAACAATTCTTCCAATTTTTCACCCAATGCAGGACCTCTTAAATTTTTTGCAATGATAATGCCATCAGGATCGAGCAAAATATTTTGAGGGATAGAACGAATGCCATAGAGTTTACCTGCTGCATTCGACCAGTATTGCAAGTCAGAAACATGACCCCAAACTAAACCATCATCGTTGATCGCTTTAATCCAATTTTCTCTTTTCTGATCGAAAGAAACTCCAAAAACAGTAAATCCTTTGTCGTGGTATTTCTTATAATTGGCCACTACATTTGGATTTTCTCTACGACAAGGAGCACACCAAGCGGCCCAAAAATCGACCAAAACATATTTTCCTTTGGCATATTCAGAAAGTGTTACCGCATTTCCGGTTGTATCATTCATCGAAAAATCGATAAGCGGTTGGCCAATAGCACTTCTTTTGATGATGGCAATTCGAGCAGCCATTCGCTTGGCATCGGGAGCGTTTACAATTTCGGGAGCAAGGTTATCGTAAATTTCTTGAGCGGCCACAATATCCAATTCGTCTAAATTATTTAAAGCGATTAGCGGTGTTGCAGGTTCATTGCTATTTTTAAGCAGCTCATCCTCTAAATATTTTGCTTTCATCGATTGCGCAGAATCATAAAGCATATTGATACGCTCTTCGTTAGCCGCTTTTTCTTCACCATTCATAGCACGATAAGGACCATAATAAAAGTCTTGCCAAATCTTATCTAATTCTGCCAATTTACCATTAACAGCAGCATAAAATTTGTGCGCTTTAGAGCCTTTGACATTTGCTTTAGATAAACTATCTACACGTCCAACAACTTCCATTTTACCGGCTTCGATAAAAACGGGA
Organism: Bacteroidales bacterium; assembly: GCA_041592395.1. Taxonomy (GTDB): domain Bacteria; phylum Bacteroidota; class Bacteroidia; order Bacteroidales; family UBA12170; genus UBA12170. Next base: position 1,172 of record JBFHQD010000193.1, read on the forward strand.
ATTGCTCCACGAAACGCTGAGCTCGTAATATAAACAAGCTTCGGTTGTTCCAGATTGCCTTTAAAAATCATACTTGTTTTATCGACTTCGGCTGTGTCGATCACTTCATATCCACTATCTGTTTGCTCTTGCAAATAGAGTTCTTTTCCTTCGGGTAAACCATCAAGTTTAACATCAATGGTAAAACTTTTATTTCCATCTACGCTATTGCATGAGGTAATAAAAAGCATAGCTATAAAAGCCATTAGAGTCATTTTAAAATTTTTCATAGAAGATTAATTATTTTCGTTGTTTAAAAAACAAATATTGCTCTGCAATAATAACAATTAAAGTGGCAATACTGCTATAGATAACGCGATAAAATGTAGTTACAAAATCAGTGAGTCTGAAAACTTCCAAATAGAAATAGATAAAATGGTGTATTAAAACCATAGTGGAAGCGTAAATCATAAACCAGGAAAAACCCATATGCCCTAAAGTGGGTAAAGTGCCGGGTTCTATTTCTTTATTCGATTGAATGAGTCGTATTACACCGGGTCGGACAAAAGCAATAAAAACGCTTGCCGCCGCATGCATACCATAACTGTGTCCAAAAAAATCAACGGTTAATCCCAATAAAAAAGCCGAAACAAGCATTAACCATTTAGGCGTTTCAAAAGGCAATAGCAAAATAAACAACACATAAAAAAAGGGATTGATATAACCGCTAAATTGGATATTATTAAATACCAAGAGCTGCAATATCAGCACAATAAAAAAACGCATTATGTTGTTAAATAACATAATTCTTAATTTTCTAATTCGATAGCTTCGAGCGCCATCTGTTGTTCATAATTCAAATTCCGCACTATTTTAACCCAAAACAATTTATTAAAATCAGTCGCAAATTTCACGTTGATATGCCAGGCCGTTCTTCCGGGTATCGCATTAAATTCTGAAACCGTACCCACCATCTCTCCTTCAGGAAAAATATGTGAAAAACCACTTGTAATAACGGTATCGCCAACCATAATAGGCACATAATTTTCTATCGCATCGAGCTGTCCGAATAAAGGCGAAACTCCGTCCCAAATCAAAGTACCCAGCTCATTGTTTTTCTTTAGTTTAACGCTTATTTTTTGTTTGATATTCAGCAAACTGATTCCACTCGAATAATTTTCGGAAGTTTCAAAAATTACACCTACTAGTCCATTCGGACCAACTATACCCATATTTTCACGAACGCCTTGGCGCCGACCTTTATCGAACATTATATAATTTCGTTGTCGGTTTGTAGAATTGCTGATCACTTTTGCCGGAATAAAATCAAACAACGGTTTTAGGGTATCTAATTCGTAGATTTTCGCCGTGTCTATCTTAGTAAAATGCTGATAGTTAAGACTATCTTGTTTTAAAAGGGCTAGATTCAGCTTATCAAGGAGTTGGGCATTTTCGACAGAAAGCTGGATATTTGCTTCTTTTAGATGAAAATAATCACGGATGTTCGCATAGGAGGAAAATACTTTTCCGCCATATTTATTCACCGCTGAAGAAAAAATAGCCGATTGATGTCGGTTTCCGTTAACCACTAAAGCAAGCGAAAATAATTCCAAAATGAGAAATAGAATAAAGGCTGAATTTTTCCATAAAAAATGAAGCAAATATCTCATTTTGTGTAATTTATCACAGCATTACTTGATTAAGAACGTAAACTTATGAAAGTTTTTAAGCGCAATTCCGGTACCACGCGCTACTGCTCTTAACGGATCTTCGGCCACATGAACAGGAAGTTTGGTTTTTAAATGCAAACGCCTGTCTAATCCGCGCAGCATAGAACCTCCACCAGCTAAATAGATTCCGGTACGGAAAATATCGGCCGATAATTCGGGCGGTGTCATTTCCAAAGCATGGAGTACCGCTGTTTCAATTTTAGAAATCGATTTATCCAAGCACTGCGATATTTCGGCATAGTTCACCATAATCTCTTTGGGTATTCCGGTTAACATATCGCGACCGTGAACGGCATAATCTTCGGGCGGATTTTCGATGTCAACCATCGCTGCTCCAACTTCAATTTTTATGTTTTCGGCTGTTCTTTCTCCAATACTGATATTGTGCTGACGACGCATATAGTCGATGATATCCATATTAAAATCGTCGCCGGCCGTGCGGATCGATTTATTATTCACAATTCCGCCAAGTGCAATAACCGCAATTTCGCTGGTTCCTCCTCCAATATCGATAATCATGTTTCCGGTAGGTTCCATCACATCAATACCAATACCAATTGCCGCGGCCATGGGTTCGTGAATTAGGCGAACTTCTTTAGCTCCCGCTTGTTCAGCAGAATCTTTAACGGCGCGTTCTTCCACTTCGGTAATTCCTGACGGAATACAAATAACCATTTTCAACTGCGGCGGAAAAATAGAGCGGGGAACATTAATCATTTTAATCATTTCCCGAATCATATATTCTGCCGATTGAAAATCAGCAATTACACCATCACGCAAAGGTCGGATTGTTTTGATGTTTTCGTGCGTTTTCCCATGCATCATCATAGCGGCTTTTCCCACAGCGATTATTCGTCCGGTATTCCGTTCAAGTGCAATAATCGACGGCTCATCAACTACTACTTTATCGTTATAAATGATGACTGTATTGGCTGTGCCTAAGTCAATTGCTACTTCTTGTGTTAAAAACGAGAAAAGTCCCATAATGTCTATTATTCGCTTAATTTATTAATGTTTAAAATGACGGATACCCGTAAATACCATACTCATATTTGTTTTATTGCAATAATCGATAGAGTCTTTATCGCGTACAGAACCTCCGGGCTGAATCACCGCTTTTATGCCTTCCTTTTCTGCAAATTCAACAGAGTCGGCAAAAGGAAAAAAAGCATCCGAAGCCATTACTGCTCCGTGCAAATCTAACCCAAAATCTTTCGCTTTTTGAATGGCATGTTTCAGCGCATCTATTCGCGAAGTTTGTCCGGTACCACTTCCGATTAATTGTCCATCTTTTGCAAGAACGATTGCATTCGACTTGGTGTGTTTTACAATTTTATTGGCAAAAACCAAATCTTTTGCTTCGTGGGCCGAAGGTTTTTTCTCTGTTACTTCTTCCCAATCGTTTAATTCTTCTGTTTCCAAATCTTTATCTTGAGCTATTACACCGTTGAGTGCAGTTTTAAACTGTAAAGTTTGAAAATCGAAGGATTTAGCTTGTAAAATTATTCTATTTTTTTTGGTTTTTAAGGTTTCGAGTGCATTTTTTTCAAAACCGGGTGCAAGAATGATTTCAAAAAAGAGTTTATTGATTTCTTCTGCTGTTTCCTGATCGATGGTTCGGTTGGCTATTAACACTCCACCAAAGGCAGAAATAGGATCGCCGGCCAATGCTTTTTTCCATGCATTGATAAGTTTTTCGTCAGAAGCGAGTCCGCAAGCATTGGTATGCTTTAAAATGGCAAAAGTAGGCGCGCTAAACTCTTTAATCAGTGCAATGCCTCCATCTAAATCAATGATGTTGTTATAGGAAATCGCTTTGCCATGCAATTGATCAAAAACCTTTTCTAAACGACCGTAAAAAACGCCTTTTTGATGTGGGTTTTCGCCATAACGAAGCACTGTAGATTGTTGAATACTCGATTTAAAAACCTCTTCTTTTATTTCTTGATTGAAATAAGAAAAAATGGCCGTGTCGTAATGCGACGAAACATTGAACGCTTTCATAGCGAAACGCTTTCGTTCGTCGGGCGAACTTTTTCCTTTGTTTTCTTCCAAAACATAAACCAATTCAGCATATTGATCCATCGACGAAACAATTAAAACATCCTTGTAATTCTTGGCCGCTGCTCGAATCAAAGAAATACCACCAATATCTATTTTTTCAATGATTTTCTCATCATCTGTTGTTTCTTCCAATGTTTTTTCGAAAGGATACAAATCAACAATAACCAAATCAATAGGAGGAATTTTAAATTCTAACGCTTGTTTTTGGTCGTTTTCTAAATCTCTCCGGTACAAAATACCACCAAAAACAATGGGATGGAGCGTTTTAACTCTACCTCCAAAAATAGAAGGATAATCGGTTAAAGATTCAACGGTTTGGGCTTCGTATCCGGCTTCTTCAATAAATTTATGAGTACCACCAGTTGTAATAATATTGATATTATACTTTTTTAGTGTACTTAAAATTGGCAATAGTCCATCTTTATGAAAGACTGAGATTAAGGCATTTTTTATTGGTTTCAAAGCATTGGGGTTTTAAAGAATAATCGCGTAGGCAAAGGTCTGAAAAATAAAAGAAGAATCGCGGAAAACCGTAAAAAAAATAAACGCTAATTTTAGCTGAAATCACGCATTTGTTCAAGCCGATTTCGATCCACTATGGCAAAGTTTTTTCCGTAAACTTGAATTATTTTATCTTTTCGAAAAGCAGAAATAGCCCGTATCACATTTTCGATGCTCATGCCAATAAACTGCGCTAGTTCTTTGCGCGAAATGGGAAGCTCATAAGCGTCATCTTTATATATCTCATCCGCAAAATACAAAAGCACTGTGGCTACTCTTCCATAAAGCCTTTTCTGAAGCATGTTTAACGAATCAATAATGATTCGATCGCTTGATCGGTTTTGTGCCTGTATCAATTGCATGGCAAACTCACCATTAGATCTGATGAGCTTTTTTATCTCGTTCAAATCAAAAACACAAGCTACGCTATCGACTAAAGCAGTCACCGAATAATTGTAGCGCTCATCCGAAAACACAGAAAGTAAACTAACAAAATCAAAAGGCTTTCCAAAACTGATTATCTGCGTTTGATTTTGCTTCGAATTTCGATACAGCTTAACCAGTCCT
>JBFHQD010000194.1:0-5907 GCA_041592395.1 Bacteroidales bacterium
ATCAACGAATGATGAATTGTTCCGGCTTTTAAACAAACTTCCTAAATCTTAAATCGTTAATCGGTGTTCGATATTCTTTTTTTTGATTTGAGAACAAGGAACACCCATCAACGAATGATGAAATGTTCCGGCTTTTAAACAAACTTCCTAAATCTTAAATCGTTAATCGGTGTTCGATATTCTTTTTTTTGATTGAAGAACAAGGAACACTCATCAACGAATGATGAATTGTTCCGGCTTTTAAACAAACTTCCTAAATCTTAAATCGTTAATCGTTGTTCGATATTCTTTTTTTTGATTGAAGAACAAGGAACACCCATCAACGAATTTCGATTTTTTTATTTCTTTGCACTATCCAAACCCTTGACTCGTATTCATTATTCCCAACCAGTCTTCACAAATCGATAAAGTAAACACAGATTTTCAGTGCAACCATTAACAATAAAAGATATTTATGTATCTTCACCTGACTAAGTAAAACAAAATGTGATGCTAAGATTCTTAAAACCAAAATCTGCCCAAGAATTACTTCCTGAAAATCAAATAGATCCCACTTATAAACGCCTACGTTTACAGGTTTTTATGGGCATTTTTATTGGCTACGCTTCCTATTATCTTGTCCGTAAAAATTTCTCTCTCATTATGCCTAATCTCATCGAAGAAGGCTACACAAAATCTGAATTGGGCTGGGTTTTAAGCGCTATTTCGATTGCTTATGGATTGAGTAAATTTTTGATGGGCAATGTTTCCGACCGTTCTAACTCTAAAGTTTTCCTCACCTTAGGTTTAATTCTTTCCGCATCCACCATGATGTTAATGGGACTCATTCCTGTTTTTACTTCCTCCGTTAGTATCATGTTTATTGTTTTGTTTATCAACGGATGGTTTCAAGGCATGGGCTGGCCCGCTTGTGGAAGAACAATGGTGCATTGGTATTCCATTAACGAAAGAGGAACCAAAATGTCGATATGGAATATTGCCCATAATATTGGTGGTGGATTAATTGGCCCTTTAGCTATTTTAGGTTTGGCTATTTTTAACGATTGGCACAGTGCCTTGTATTTCCCCGCACTTGTGGCCTTAGTCATCGCTGTATTGGTTTATTTTTTAATGCGCGACACTCCTCAATCGTGCGGTCTCCCTCCTATCGAAAAATGGCGAAATGATTATCCAGCAGAGTACAATGAAAAGACTTTCGAAAATGAGTTAAGTGGCAAGGCTATTTTTTTTAAATATGTGTTTGCCAATCGTTTTCTTTGGTATATCGCTTTTGCCAATGCATTCGTTTACCTCATTCGTTATGGCGTTTTAGATTGGGCTCCCACTTATTTAAAAGAAGTACGACATTTCGATTTGAGCGAATCGGGCTGGGCTTATTTCTTGTACGAATATGCAGGAATTCCCGGAACTTTACTCGCCGGTTGGATTAGCGATAAAGTGTTTGGCGGACGACGCGCTCCTGCAAGTATTTTGTATATGATTTTTGTTACCTTGGCTATTGTATTTTACTGGCAATCAGAAAGTTTATTAATCATCAATATTTCGCTTATCGCGGTTGGCTTCCTCATTTACGGGCCTGTGATGCTAATTGGCGTTCATGCACTCGACCTTGTCCCTAAAAAAGCCGCCGGAACAGCCGCCGGATTAACCGGATTGTTTGGCTATATGGGTGGCGCACTTTTTGCCAATATCGCCATGGGTTATATCGTAGAACATTTCGATTGGAATGCAGGCTTTAAAGTACTGATTGGTTCATCTTTAGTTTCTATCGTATTGTTGACACTCACCTGGCGACATAAAAAGACAAGCAGCAATGGAAAAAGCGTATAAATTTATTGTTTTTGGAATATTGATAGCCATAGCAGGATGTCAATTAAAAAGTAAAAAGATGCCGAATTTACAATTGGATGAAAAAAGCAAACGCGTTCGCGATTATGTAGTTAAAGAGGCGATTATTGCCCATAGAGGAACAACATTTTGGGCACCGGAAGAAACGGAAGCCGCTTTTCGCTGGGCTCGAAATATGGGCGCCGATTATTTGGAAGTCGATATTCAACGAAGTAAAGACGGCGTATTATTGGCTTTGCACGATAATAATTTAACCCGCACAACAGATTGCGAAGCCGTTTTTCCAAAGGATAGCCTTTACAATGCCGGAAAATATACCTATCAAGAATTGTTGCAATTGGATGCTGGTTCTTGGTTCAACAAAGCAAATCCGGATCAAAAAAGAGAAGCTTTTTCAAAAGCAGCTCCCGTTACAAAAATCACTCAAAAAGCGTTTTCTTTCAGCGGTCGGGATATCTCAAATGAATTGGATTCTGCTTTGGCCATTCAACATCCTGCAGATGAAATTTATATAGGAGGAAAACAAGTTATTTCAACGCTTGAAGATGTGCTAATGATCGCGAAAGGCTGGCGTATTGCAAAGAATGAAAAGGGCGAAAGGCTTTACAATTTAATTGTCGTTAATTCCGTTCCTCACTATCAATTTTTTTATGTCAAAGACGATAAAGACAATGGACATAGACCCGGAATCTATATCGAAACCAAAGAACCCGATCTTTATCCTCATGTAGAAAACGATTTATACTCTTTTCTAAAGCTCAGCGGATGGAATATTGCCGAGAACCCCGTAAAATCAATGGAAGCATATTATAAAAATAAGCTAGTCAATACAGGAAATACAAATGGAAAAATTGTGTTACAAACCTTTTCGCCTAAGAGTTTAGCAAACTTAGATAGCTTGTTTAAAGGAAAAGTTCCTGTTTGTTTTTTACTTTGGTTGGGCGATAGCAATTTACCAGTAGCCGATTCTGCTCATTATCAAGAAAATATCAATTATGCCATTCAACATAAGGCTCATTTTATAGGCCCTTCTATTGCAGGAGAGCCCAATAATTATACCGATCTACTCGAAGAATGGCAGGCCAATCTAATTCATCAAAGCGGATTAAAAATTCACGCTTATTCTTTTGATACAGAGTGGCAAACACAGCATTACGCGAAACGAACGGATGCCATGTTTACCAACAGAACGGAATTAACCATTCAATTTTATAAAAACCTGGGGTTTAAACAAGATATTCAACTAAATAAGCCCACCGAAACTTTAAAAACCTTGGGCTATTAATATTTTGATGACAAGCAAGTGGATAGAATGCTGAGAATTACCTATCAATTATTTTTCTTTGTGTTCCTCTCTGATTCTCCGTGGGACTTTGTGTAATAGCTTTAACACTCCCGTAGGTCTGAATCCTTTGAGAAAAAGATTTCGATGGAGACACAAAGTGACACAAAGCTGTAATCCTTGTAATTCATAATAAAATCAACACCAAAAAACTACAAATCTTTTTATATTCGCAAACAAAAAACACAAACATGCAAGAAATAAACACTTTTTTGGGACTCATTGACTCGTATATTGGAGGATCTACTTGGTTTGTATTCGCACTTTTAGGCACCGGACTTTTCTTCTCTATTTACTTAAAATTCCCTCAAATCCGTTATTTTAACCACGCCTTACGCATCGTTACAGGAAAATACGATAAAGACAGTGACAAAGGAGATGCCACTCATTTTCAAGCATTAGCCACAGCTCTTTCAGGAACAGTGGGAACAGGAAATATTGCAGGTGTAGCTTTAGCCATCCACTTGGGTGGTCCGGCTGCTTTATTCTGGATGATTGTTACCGCCTTTTTCGGTATGACCACCAAATTTGTGGAGGTTACATTATCGCATAAATACAGAGAAATTGCAGATGACGGAAGTATAAGCGGTGGCCCGATGTATTATATGAAAAACCGACTGAATATGAAATGGTTGGCCGCTATTTTTGCCTTTGCAACTATCATTTCTTCTTTTGGAACGGGAAATATGCCACAGATAAACAGCATTTCCAATTCCGTTTTTTCAAGTTTTGGTATCGATCCATGGATAACCGGTTTGATCTTATCCGTTTTGCTCGGAATTGTTATTATTGGCGGCATTAAACGCATAGTTAAAGTAACCGATAAATTGGTGCCCGGAATGGCCATCATTTATATCGTTGGTGTATTTTCAGTCATTCTTTTCAATTGGGAAAATATCATTCCATCATTAGGACTTATTTTTGGAGATGTGATTAATGGTACAGCAGCCACAGGAGGCTTTTTAGGCGCTTCTTTTGCTTTCGCTTTTAATCGGGGTGTAAACCGCGGTTTGTTTTCGAATGAAGCCGGACAAGGTTCTGCGCCTATTGCTCACGCTGCCGCTAAAGCACACGAACCCGTATCAGAGGGTATGGTTTCTATTTTAGAACCTTTTATAGATACCGTTGTGATTTGTACCTTAACAGGTTTGGCTCTGGTATCTTCAGGTGTTTGGAACGAAAAGCACGAAACCAACTTTCAATATGCCGAAATGAAAGTGCTCAACCATATTTATGATGAAAAGAATACGGATGATAAAAAAGAGCTTAAGACCTATATCTTAGGACAAGATTCTGATGTCGAATTTTTTAACGGGGAACTGGAAGTTCTTGATGGGAATATCCAAAATAACTTGAGTATTTTTCATTCACGCTCCATTGCCGAAAATGTTCGCGTATTTGATGATGGAAAAGCATACAATGGGAAAGTTTTGGTAGAAAATGGCGATGTGCAAAATACAAATCTAGAATTTACAGGCGAATCGCTCTTAAACTCCGCACCGCTAACTATCGTCGCTTTTCAACGAGGCTATCTGGGTAGTTATGGCGAATATATTGTCACCATTGGATTGCTTTTATTTGCTTTTTCAACGGCTATTGCTTGGTCGTATTACGGCGACAGAGCAGTAACCTATTTATTTGGCAGTAAATGGGTAATGACCTACCGTGCTATTTATGTGCTTGGTTTTTTTGTGGCCAGTTTTACGGATACTACTATCATTTGGACTTTCTCAGGAATTGCAATTGCGATGATGACATTGCCCAATCTATTCGGTATTCTGATGCTTCGGAAAGAAATGAAAAGCTCGGTAAAAGAATATTGGGAAGATTTTGATAAACAATAGTTTATGCTTTAGGCGTGAAGCACAATACAAAACACGTATAGTCCATGCATTAACACCCCTACAAGCTACATAAACAACTCCTATTTTTGATTTATCGAGTTTAAATGGAAATGTAATAACAACGCAAAATGAATTCCGATATCCTTTTTCATAGCGTCACAAACTTTAAGGGGACTAGTGGTTTCCATATTGATAAGTTGGAAATCTCTTATCAAATTATCGGTCGAGCACTTCACTCAGCACCTGTTGTGTTGGTAAATCATGCGCTCACCGGAAACTCAGATATCGCCGGAGAAGAAAAAGGATGGTGGAAAACGATTATTGGTAAAGAAAAACGAATTGATACGGATAAATACACGGTAGTGGCAATTAATATTCCGGGCAACGGATACCACAACGCACTAATTAAGAATTACAAAGCTTTTACGGCAAAAGATATTGCTCAACTTTTTATAGATACGCTTAAAGCGATTGGAGTTGAGAAATTGTATGCTGTAATTGGAGGGTCGATAGGTGGTGGAATTGCATGGGAAATGGCTGTTTTAGAACCCGATTTTATTCGTTTTGTTATTCCCATCGCTGCCGATTGGAAATCGTCTGATTGGATTATTGGACATAACTATGTGCAAGAAAATATCTTAAACAGTTCGCCTAATCCGCTGCAAACAGCGCGGATGATGGCCATGCTTTTTTATAGAACACCGGCTTCGCTCGAAGCTAAATTTCATCGCGCAAAAACAGAAAACAACAGCCCATTTCAAATCGAATCTTGGCTACAGCATCATGGCGATAAATTGCATGGAAGATTCGATCTTCTGGCTTATAAAATGATGACGCATCTCCTTACAACCGTCGACATAGCAAAAGGAAAAG
>JBFHQD010000195.1:0-5884 GCA_041592395.1 Bacteroidales bacterium
CCTATGAAGTATTTGGCCAGTTTATTCACAGCAGGAAATGAAAAAGCCGTTGAAACGGTCTTAAAAAAACTAATGGCTGTTCGTTTGCACAGAAGGGAGTTAACCGTGGGTGATTTGCCCGCTGCCGAAGCAAAAGACAGTCTTCGCGATTCAATAATGGACAAAGATACGGCCGATGCCATTTACCGCTTAACTTCTCTGCCTTTGTTTGATGAACGCTTTGTGATTCCTCCCGCTCATCGGGAAGAGGCTATGGAAATGCTCGAAAGTACTGCCGATACCAAAGGCAATTCAGGATTCGGATTTATTGAAAAACCAAAAAGAGGTCTTTAGTATGAAAAAATTTGATCATTATCTATTGTTTTCGAAATTGTTTGAATATCCAAAAAACAACCTCAAGGAGGCCGCAATTGAATTACAAGATTTTGTAAATCAATATTTTAATCCATTCAACGACAAAGCGGAAAAGTTCTCCGCGGCCATTGGCAAATTAAGCATGCATGAGCAGCAGGAGTATTACATGAAAACATTTGATGTTAAGGCAATCATTGCCTTAGACTTAGGGTATTTAATTTTTGGAGAAGATTATAAAAGAGCTGAGATTTTGGTTAACCTGCAGAAAGAACATCAAAAAGCAGGCATCGATTGTGGAACAGAACTAGGCGATCATCTCCCTAATATTTTACAACTCATTGCTAAAACTCACGATGATGAATTTAGAGAGGAATTGGGTTTTATCATTACACGACCTGCCATTCGGTTTATGCTCACCAAATTTAAAGGACGGGAGAATTACTACGAACATTTATTGGAAATGCTGAGTTCGATACTTCAGCATGATTTTGATAGTGATCAATTAAAAGAATTCGAATTTGCCGAGGAAAGATTTGATGTAAAAAACGAATTCATAATGCCCTCGCCCAAAGCCGATATTTGTCAAACGAGTTGTAATCACAAAAGGTTTTAGTTATGAGTAATTCATTTTTCTTTATTGGACTCCCCTATGCGGCCATCGTCATTATGATTGTAGGCTCTGTTTTCAGATACTTTAATTTCGGGTTTAAGGTTTCTGCATTGTCGTCGCAGTTTCTGGAAGGCAGGCAATTGTTTTTCGGAAGCCAACCTTTTCATTGGGGCTTAACTTTTTTGTTTTTCGGACACCTAATCGCTTTTCTTTTTCCGCGATCTGTAATCGCCTGGAATAGTGTACCATTAAGGCTCCTTATTCTGGAGATTTCTGCTTTTGGTTTCGGAATTCTAACTATGGTCGGTCTGCTATTGCTCATCATTCGAAGAATAAGCAATAAGCGATTACACAAAGTAACTACACTTATGGATATCGTTGTATTTATAGTATTGACACTCCAAATTGTAAGCGGTTTGTGGATTGCTTTTTTCTTTAAATGGGGATCTTCGTGGTTTGCATCGGTTTTAACGCCCTATCTTAATTCTATCTTAAGTCTAAACCCAAATATTGCTGCCGTTTCGCAGCTACCGCTGATGGTTAGGATACATCTCATTTCTTTTTTCACTATGCTCGCCCTCATCCCCTATACCCGATTTATGCATTTCTTATTATTTCCGATTTCTTATTTCTGGAGAAGCTATCAATATGTGATTTGGAACCGAGACAGAAAAAAAATCAGAAATTCGACAAGTTTATATCCGGGCATAAAATCAAAAAACAATTAATAAAAAGCATATATCATTTCTAAAAACCAAATAATATGAGTGTTAATATAGCCAATTGGAATGTTGAAGACGAAAAATTCTGGCTAAAGACAGGAAAAAAAATTGCCAACCGAAACCTCTGGATTTCGATACCCACATTATTGCTGGCATTTGCCGTTTGGATTATGTGGAGCATAATTGCTACCAAATTAAAAGATTTCGGATTTAATTTCGGAATGATAACCGAAGGAATGAGTCCGGATGAAATCGCAGAGCGACTTACAGAAATAAATAATTTGTATTATACATTACCCGCTATTGCAGGCTTGGCCGGAGCAACGCTAAGAATTCCGAATTCCTTTTTAATATCCTTAGGTGGCGGAAGAAATGTAATTTTTACGACTACCCTTCTTTTATTAATTCCGGTTATCGGTGTTGGTTTTGCATTGCAAGATGTAAATACGCCCTATATAACTTTTGCAATATATGCCGCTTTGTCGGGTTTGGGGGGCGGAAACTTTGCATCATCAATGAGTAATATCAGTTTCTTTTTTCCCAAGAGGGTGCAAGGGACTTCGCTTGGACTGAATGCGGGAATAGGAAATCTGGGTGTTGGACTTATGCAAAAATTAATTCCCCTTGCTATGGGATTTTTTATTTTTGGAGCTATTGGATCGGATGGGCAAGACGTTTTTGGAGAAGCGCTCTCCGGTGTTCAAAACGCCGGTTGGATATGGGTGCCTTTACTCACAATATCCGCAATAGCTGCTTTTTTTGGAATGAACAATGTAATCACGGCAACACCTAAATTGCCATCAACCATGCAAGGCATTTCTAAAACCCTATATTTGGTTGCCATCGGACTTATTGCGGCAGGAATAGGAGCCTATATGTTGGTAGGATTAAACGTAAATATGTGGATAGTATTGCCTGTTGTAATTATACTTACACTTCTACTAATGAAGTACTTAACACCTGCAGAAATCAAAGAAAACCTAAATAAGCAATTTGCCATTTTCGACAATAAGCACAATTGGATAATGACTTTAATTTATACCATGACTTTTGGTTCCTTTATTGGATTCTCGGCGGCTTTCCCAAAATTGAGTCAGGATATTTTTGTTTATACAGATCCTCAAGACCCAAGTTTTATCAATCCAAACGCACCAAATTATATGCTATGGGTTTTTATGGGGCCTATGCTTGGCGCATTAATCCGCCCGGTTGGAGGCTGGTTTGCCGATAAAATAAACAGTGGAGCAAAAGTAACGGCTTACAGCACATTGGTACAGATTTTAGCCACATTGGCCGTAGCTTATTTTGTAATTCAGGCCAACGAAAGCGCAAACCCCGAAACCTATTGGTGGCCATTTTTTGCCTGTTTTATGCTTTTGTTTATAACAACCGGAATAGGAAACGGATCCACTTTCAGAAGCATTCCAAATATCTTTTCAAAAGAAATGGCAGGACCTGTATTGGGCTGGACATCGGCGATTGCAGCATACGGTGCTTTCGTAATTCCAAAAGTCTTTGGACAACAAATCGCAAACGGAACACCCCAATATGCACTCTATGGCTTTGCCTTTTATTATTTGATTTGTTTGATTCTAAACTATTGGTTTTATCAAAGACCAAATGCCGAAATACGAAATCCCTAAAATAAAAATACACTAATCATTAAATTTAACTACTATGGATTGTAGAAATTGCGAAAACAAGAGGTGTTTTATCAATCAATATTGTGTCGATAATTGGTTGGATTTTACACAAGTTGTTAAAAAAGTATCAAATTACACCAAAGGCAATACCATTTTCTCGGAAGGCGACAGCGTTGAAGGTATACATATAATCTGTTCAGGAAAAGTAAAGCTGAATATGGAACTTGAAAATAATAGCAAAGAGATAGTTCGTTTGGCGGGTTCCGGACAGCTATTAGGTCATAGAGGTTTTAGTTATCAGATGCGCTATCCGGTTTCGGCCGAAACGCTGGAGAACTCAGAGATAGCTCATATTTCCAATGAAGACTTTATGAAATTACTGCGTAAAAATCCCGATTTAGCTTTGGCCTTGATTTTGTTTTATTCTTCGGAGCTTATGAAAGATGATCAAAAGCTAAAAATCAGCAACTTAGGTTCTGACAGACAAAAAGTAAAATTTGCCTTGCAAAATGCCTATGATGCGTTTAAAAAAGACGAAGGTGAGAATCAATCATTTGAATTGGGCACGGATATAGAAGAATTTGCTAGTTTTGCAGGCGTTTTACCCGAAGATCTGATTGAGATTCTGGACGATCTAAAAAAAGAATCTATACTAAAACTTGATGGCGAGCGGGTTCTAATAAAAGAGGAACAATATTTTGTAAATGAGATCGTAGCGGATAAATAAAACGGTATTGATCAGAAAAAGGAGAGTGAAAGGAAACAGATGAAAAGATTATGTGAAACATGCACGCATCATAATTGTTTTATCAATAAATATACTTCGGAGGAATGGAAGCCCATTATTTCTCATTATAAATACAGCAAAAACTACCCAGCAGGAGCTTCTGTTTTTAGCAAGGGTGAAACTGTAAAAGGAATTTATCAAATTTATTCGGGTAAAATAAAGATTGTTTCAACACAAGCTGATGGTAAAGAGCGCATTGTGCGCTTAGCCAAAAAAGAGCAGATTTTAGGTCATCGTGGGTTTGGAAGCGACTTGGTTTATCCGGTATCGGCAATTACACTTACGCCTGCTGAAATTACCTTTATCCCTTTGGATATTTTTCATAAAGCAGTAAAAGCAAACCCCGAACTTGCTATTGCTATGCTTAATTTTTTCGCTGATGATTTGCGCGAAATGGAAAACCGGATGGAAGCGCTATCGATGATGAATGCAAAAGAGAAACTAGCACTTGCTTTGCTTATTGTAATCAATTCTTTTGGATTTGATCCTAAAGATAAGCAGATGCTACGTTACACACCTTCCCGTAAAGATTTGTCAAGCATAGCCGGCATTACTTATGAAACCGTAATCAGAACTTTAAGCGAATTTGATAATGAAAACATTATTAGAATTAAAGGCAAAGCAGTCAAAATATTAGATCATCAGGAATTAAAAAATATTTGCAAAACCTATTATTCGCCGCATGCAAATAGAAAACCGGTAACTTCCCCGCCAATATAAATAGCAATTGATTATTGTTTTAATGTGATAACATTATTTTGATATCTAATTTATTTGGGTTTGTTTGATCCTGCGACGAATACCCGTGATTTGTAATTCCCTTTTCATTAACTATATTCGCATGTCTTTAAATAGAAAAAATGATGCGCGAATTATTCTCACAACTAATCATGCCGCTACCTTTATTATGGATAGCTCTTCTTTTTATTGTCTTTTTCCTTTTGATAAAAAAGAAAAAAACAGCGAAAAGGTTAACCTGGATAGCCTTGGCGTGGCTTTTTCTGATAAGCACTCCCTTTTTACCCGATGCCTTGCTTAAGCCATTAGAAAATAAATACCCAACCTTAACAAAAACAACCCTGGAACGAATAAAAAAACCAACAAACGTATTGGTATTGGGCGCAGGATTTGTTAACGATTTAAAATTAAGTCCTAACGATCAATTGGCCGAAACGGCTTTAAGTCGATTGGCAGAAGGTATCCGTATTTACAACATTTTACCCCAGAGTAAATTAATCACTTCCGGTTATGGAAATCGAGAAGAGACGACCTCCGCAGAAGTAATGGCGAAAACAGCGCTACTGCTTGGTGTAGATTCCAGTCGTTTGTTTATGCAAGAAAAACCAACAAGAACCTTGGAAGAGGCGATGGAATACCAACGCCTTTTCGCAGATACTTGTCAGCTTATTGTAGTAACTAGTGCTATTCATATGCCAAGAAGTATGTATTTGTTTCGTAAAGTCGGTTTAAATCCAATGGCAGCGCCTACCCATCACTTGTATAAAAAAAGCGAAGCCCCCGACCCTTATTATGCATTTCCATCATCTAAACACATCAAAAAAATGGAAGCGGCAATTCATGAATATGTGGGATTATTATGGTATAAATTGGGTGGTTCTTAGATTTATTAGACTGCTATTTTTATTTAGAATTTAGGGAAATTCGGTATTTTCCTCACGCACTCTCCTCACAAAAAAGAAAAAAGGACTTCGCTCAAATTATATAGCTCTGATTTATATAGATTACGATTACTTGAATTTCCACATCC
>JBFHQD010000196.1:0-5819 GCA_041592395.1 Bacteroidales bacterium
CGCTTTTACAGCACCGTTTGGGTGATACATAATGCTTTTTCCATCTTCCAAACCATTCACATAATGTTTGGTTGCTTTGACCTGTGTGGTGTTTTCGAAATAGCTCACTTCATCACCGGTATATAACTTACTATCGCTATATACTTTCCCTTCAACAACTTGTAGATTTTGACTAAATAAAGTAAAGGCTAGAAAAAACAGGCCAAGACTCATAACTAATTTCTTCATATAGATTTCTTTTATAACAAAACTAAGCAAAAAAAAATACCATTAAAAATGATATTTTTTTTATTCTTGTCTTAATTTATTTATTTCTTACTCCGACTTCAACTTAAGTGTCACTTTATTCGTGTGGTCCATAGCTACGGTTTTAACCAATTTAGCTTCTTTATAAGAAATATAAGAAACCTCCAAATTGTAGTCGCCCGGAGTTAATCCTTCAATCGAAAATTTACCATCTAAATCCGTTTTTACTTCCGTATTTGTACCGGCAATTTTAACCGTAACACCAGCCAAAGTTTCCTGAGTTTCAGCATCAAAAATAGTACCTTCCATAGATGTAGTTGCCATGGTGGAATTAGATTCTGATTTTCCTTTTTCACTTGCAAAAGAAGAGAATGAAACACTTGCTACAAAAGCCAGACTTAAAATAATTTTGAATGTATTTTTCATGATTTCTATTTTTTCTTATTTGATGAAGCAGATGTACAACCCCTTGCACCTTTCCTCCTATTTTTTGGCCTTAAGCTTACTTTACCTTTGTGTTAACTTAATATTAAGGATCACATTAAAAAAGCCCTCCTAAGAGGACTTCCTGGGGAAAATAAACAAAAGAGTTTATCCGTATTATTTTATCAAATAGTTGATACTTAACGAAAAAGTGCTTCCCATTTTATACGACGAATACAAATAATCAACTCCTTTATATGTGTAGGATTTCTTATAATCTGAATCGAGCAGATTAGATGCCGAGAAACTAGCCGACCATTTTTCGTTGATTGCTTTTCCAATCTTAAGATTTAGTAAGGGCATAGATTCTTCATAAACATCGGGAGTTCCTCCTTTTACTACCAAATCGAGACGTGGACCGCTGATATTGTAGCTGATATTTCCATTCCATCCATTTTCCTCATTCTGATAGCTCAAGTAGGCATTGACAATATAAGGCGATTGGCCATACATTTCCCGTGTACTCGAATGGTTTGGGTCTGTGGCTCTGATTTGTTCCAATTCGGCGGCGTCAATCTGAACATAGGAATAGACATAGCTGAAATTCCCACCCACACTAAAATTACGTAATGCAGGAATAAAATCGAGTTTACTGCGCGCATCAAGCTCCACACCCAACAATTCGGCTTTGTCGGTATTTTGCCAGCTTATTTCCGGATTAACGGCTACAGGGTTATCCACCATTTCGATAGGATCGGTGAATTTCTTATAAAATGCACTCACAGAAATCACTTCGCCGGGACTCATAAAATACTCGGCGCGCAAATCCAGATTATCAATCAAACTGCGCTTAAGGTCAGGATTTCCAACATAGGTTTCGCCTCCTTGGAAATTCTGCGAGGCATAAGGCGCAAGCTCACGGAAAGTAGGTCGAGCAAGCGTTCTACCATAATTGGCTCTCAGATTAAATTTATCGCTCATATGCCAGTTTGCACCAAGAGCAGGAAGAAAATCGTATTCGCTGATAAAACCATGTTCTTGGTCTTTATCTAAACTCACTGTCTTTATTCCGGTATACTCAAAACGCATGCCAAGTATCACATCCACTTTTCCTAAATTTAATTTTGTACTTGAATAAGCAGCATAGATCAATTGTTCGCCATCGTAACTGTTGATATTATTTGTTTTGATAGAATTTTGCAGGTATAAGCCATAAGGATTTCCACTTGCCGCATCCTGATAATTCAATCCAATATTTGAATCCGCAAAATAAGCGGCTATATCATTATTATAGATCGATCCGGAGAAATCAAAATTATAGTCCAACCGATTTTCTCTAAATTCTCGTGCTTTATAAATGGCGCGCCCACCCAGTTTTAATTCGGAGCTGTTTCCGTTTATCTTGAAAGGAACAGATAAGTCTCCGCTTAAATCGATATTGTATTCGTTTAAATTTCTATAATAGCGTGCAGGCAATTTGTATTTCGAAGGTTCGATGACATAAGCGTAATTACTGCCTTCCAAAGCCGGATAATAACTGTTTGTAAAGAAACGCATATCCGGTTCGTCCTGCGCACTTTTGCTGGCACTCAAGAACCAATTCAATTTCGATTCGAAAAGTTGAGGCAGAAAATGCTCTCCTTTTAACTGAGTCGAACTTAAAGAACGCTGAATATACTGCAAAGTACGGGTTTCGATAAACATTCCGATTTCATCCGAAAGCTTCTCGCCTATCATATAGCGTGCACTCGACTCGCCATTTTGATTGTGCATAAGGTTAAGGCTGATTTTATTATTCGCGTTTAATTTGTAAGATAAATTAAGCAACGCACCCCACAAAACTTCGTTCGAACCTTTCGCATCGGTATAATTTTGTTCTTCGTTCAACGACGTTTCATTACTGCCTAAAAGTTTGTACAAACCTTTTGAACCCCCATCGTAAGAATCAAAGCTGTTGGAATAACTAAAACCGGCAATATAGCCCAAAGGTTTATTGAAGAGTTTTAATTGATTTCCGACCGAAAAAGAATAGCGTTGATTGAGCAATGACTGACCTGTTTCCGGTCCCATTACTTTGTTTAAACTACTTGTTGCAGCGGTAAGTTCTTCTTTGCTCAACAAACGCAAATCGCCTTTGGCTATTTCAGGTAAGGCACGAGTTCCATCATCAAATCCTAAAAAGTCGAGTTTTCCACCGGAATAGGTAAGAAAGTTTGAATTGAAACTGCTTTGCGTATTATAGCCTAATGATATGCCAAAAGACAAGGTGTATGCATCGGGAAAATCTTTAGTCTCGATATTGATATAACCTCCGGCAAAATTAGCAGGTAAGTCGGCTGTAAATGTTTTATAGATCAGCATATTATCCAATAAATTCGATGGAAACAAATCCATTTGAACGGCATTCTTATTTGGATCTAAACTCGGGATTACAGCACCATTTAAGGTTGTGGCCGTATAACGATCACCCAAACCACGCACATAAACAAATTTCCCATCTTTAACGGTAATTCCGGTAACCCGCTTAATGGCTGCCGCAGCGGTTTGATCGCCCGAGCGACTAATCATTTGCGATGAAATTCCATCCACTACTTGACTGGCCTTTTTTTGTACAGCCAATAAAGCAGCATCGGTTTTCCGAATGGCTTTGGCAGCCACTACAACTTCTTCCAATCCAACGCCTACTGTTTTTAATGCAAAATCAATCAGTTTGATTTCGCCCGCTGCAAAACTTACATTTTCGATAATTTGTGCTTCATAACTGATATATTGACATTTAAGCGTATAGGTTCCGGCCGGAATATTCGCCAAGCTATAGCTTCCATCTAAATCGGCTGCCGCCCCTTGTGTTGTTCCAACAATCATAACGGTAGCTCCAATCAATTCTTCTCCGGTTTCAGCATCCGTAATTTTCCCTCTTAGAATAGCTTCTTGTCCGATTATTGGACCGATAATGAAACTTAATAAGAAGAGTACGAGTATTTTTTTCATAGTGTTCTTTTGTTTAAAATAAATCCCCATTTATTGTAATCAATTCTATTTTGTTTTAAATAACTAAAGTTCCGGTCCACACAGACCGGAACTTTTTTAAAGAAATTAAGATTCGTATTATTGTTCATAATATTTTGTCCAACTTGCCCAATTTTCGCCTGCTGGGTCAAATGCGCCTTTATAACTTACAGTCGTGAAGAAAGAAGCATTGAAATTCGCAGTTGCACCGGCAATATCAGCCATTGTACCCCCCACTGCATTTGCAGGAATAGGATTAGCAGCTGTTACACCGGGGTCGGCAACCGTATTATTCGCATTGGCAAAATAGGCAGCAAAAGCCGCTTGCGATGCAGCCAATTCGGTAGCATCCGCTCCTGTGCCGGCAATGGTGAATAGCGCAGCTCCATTGGCAGCGGCATCGTCGCCACTTGTTTGTCCGGCGATATTGTAAAAGATATTGCTTTCTAATTTCAGATTTCCTCTTTCAAATTGAGCGTAGGAATCTTCAGCACTGGCCAAGTTTTCGATATCTATACCTTGTGCTTGATTTAAGAAGATTGAGTTTCTGTAGAATCCACCGGCATTGTCGCGGAAAGTGATTGTGCGTTTTCCGGCATCGGCACCTCTTCCAATGTAAGTGGCATTATAGATATAAGGAGTTGCATATGGTTCAGCCGTTTCAGGATCAGTACCACCGTCGTGTTCACCAATGCGATCGCCATCATTTACATCTTGAATGGCTAACCAAAACTGTCCTTGTCCGTGGAATCCTTCGTCGTAATCGTAACAATCGTCGCCACAATAAGCAATAAGTGCATGTTTTACTTGAGGAGCTCCACCAAAGAATTCGATGCCATCATCCGCATTGGATATAACTTCGATATAATCAATCACCGTTGATGAACCCACCGCACCCAGTGTAAGTCCGTTTATCTCGTTTCCTTCACCGATATTAGTACCGCCGTGACGAATAGATACATATTTCAATACGCCGCTATTATCTGCATCATTCGTTCCACCGTACTCACCACGTGGCTCAGTAGTTGGAATGCCTTCGATATTAGAAACGCCTGGCGAAGAGTTTAGTGTTGCACTACCTAAGACAATTAAACCGCCCCATAAGCCTCTTTGTGTTATATTAACCGAACCCTCTAAATCGTCCAAAACAGAAGTCATAATAATGGGTTTTTCAGCACTACCTTCGGCCATAATTTTACCGCCGCGTGCAACGATTAAAGCGCTGGCATCCGCTTCTTGTCCTTCCGCTCCTTTGATAACCGTACCGGCTTCAATAGTCAGCGTCTGACCGCTATTTACGAATACGAAACCACTCAATACATAGGTATTATTCGCAGTCCAAGTCGTTGTTCCTGTTCCGTTTCCGGAATCTACAATAGTAATTGTTTCGTGCGTAGTACCGCTTATTGCGATTGTTTTCTGCTCAGAAACGGATAAGGCAACACCTTCTGCATTGTAAATACTGGTAGCCGATGCCGGAGAAATGGCTAAAAGCTCTGTACCGTCAGAATAATCGCTTAAGTTTACGGTAATTAAAACACTGTTTCCGCCGGCTATATGCGACACTTCATAGCCTTCTAAGCTACCGGTTCCGCCACTTACAGTCACTTGAAAGCTCGTGTTATCTAAATTGCCTGTTGCTGTAGAAGTTTTATAAACAGCTTCGCTAAACAGCAATGTTGCTTCAAATACTTTACCACTGCCACTAATAGAGATAGTATTCATTGTTGGTGGAATTGGATCTGGACTAGTCGTATCGTCTTTAATACACGAAGTAAAGCCAAGAGCGATAAGGCTGATCAACATAAAATACAATTTCAGATTAACGTTTTTCATTTTAGTTCAAATTTTGGTTTTAAAATTTTTATTTCATTTTTACGCTGCAAAGAAATAGGCTTCATACAACTTGGATATTAAAAGCAGTTTAAGAGATTGTTAAGAATGACCGGAAATAAAGGAAAAGAGTTAAGGATTAGTTAACATTAAGGCGAGGGAGAGATGGAGACGGAGAGACTAAGAGACTGAGCTATGGGGCGAACTGGCGAGTGAGCGAGCTGGCGAAGGTCAGATGCATCGACATACTGCTTGCAAAAAGTTAAAACCTTATTTTATGTTTTCTAACCTTAGTGGCTCATTATTAA
>JBFHQD010000197.1:0-5811 GCA_041592395.1 Bacteroidales bacterium
AAACTAGTTCCATTATCACGACTAATATACAAATTACCTCCACTAGCAATATAAAGATTGCCACTATTTGCAGATGAGCCTACGATCCGCATTTGAGAAGTATCAAAATTATCTATCCCAAAGGTTTTGGCATTCCATGTAATCCCACCGTTATTGGATACATACAAATAAGGAGGATCTAGAGCTGTATTGTAAATAGGCCCTTCCGAAATCCAAAGTTGACTTAAGTCATGCGCGTTCGCATGTATACTTTTTATAAAGCGATTTTCGGATTGTCCAAAATCAACTTCAGCCCAAGAAGCGCCTTCATTTGCGGTATAAAACACCCTTCCTTTACCCCAAAGTTCCAGTGTTTCGTCATTGACGCCTATATAAATTTTACCGTTTCCAAGCGGGCAAATAGAACTTACATGTACACCATAAGGTAGGGCAAGATTGCTTGCGATATCTGTCCAACTTTCGCCCTGATTCGTTGACATATATACCGTTGGACTGAACTCGGGAGCATGCGATCCTCCACCAAAATAAAGTTTATCGGCTTCGAGTGGATCATTAATTAATACATCTATAAATTTAGTTTCAGCATGAATCCCATTGTTTAATTGTTTCCAACTAAGCCCCGCATCCGACGATTTAAGTAAATCATTGTAAGAGGAACAAATCAAGACGTCGGGGTCATCTGAATTTATCAATATTTGACTAATCGATTGTTCGACTTCTATATTAAAAGGTAAGAAATCCCAATTTGCACCATAGTTGTTTGTTTTAAAAAGACCATCCATTCTTCCTACAGCATACATTATGGTAGAATCGCTGGGATGAAGTGCCATACTTGGAATATCGCCTCCTGCGGGACCTGCAGTTGCTTGCCATATTTGGGCACGAAGCGGGGTTAAACAAAAAAGAATTACGATAAAAAGAAAGAATACGGGTCTAAGCTTATTTGGTTTTTTCATAGTTAAAGTTCTGTGTTTAACTCTAATTTTTGAAAGAGCCGGAAAAGGGTGGCTGCATTCGTTATTAATTATTTTTCAATTTCATTAGCCCTTCAATTATAGGGTAAATCAATGCTATCCCAATACTTTCGTATAAAGTTTTTTACTGAAAAACAAAAACGGATTCCGTTTAATGTGTTCTTTATCCAAGCTGGATTTAGCATCAATAAGGCTCAAATTTAGTTAAAAAACTGCAAAAAACCATAGCATTGTCCTAGCCTTTTCGCTAAACTGCTCAAAGACGCTCGGATTAACAGTTCTTTGATCTACTTCGTAAAGGTTTTTCGGTGATGGAGGAGGTATAAAGGTGCATTTTTTGTAAGCCATGCGAGTTCGAGGTGTAAGTTGCCTTCTTCTTGCAAAATACCACACGAAATGCTCCCAAAATTAGCCGTACGAAAAAAAAAGGTGTTAAATCAACTTGGGCAATTGTTCAGCAGCTAATTTAACATCTTCGGTAGAACAGGAAAAAGAAAAACGGATATGATTTGTTCCCCCGGGACCAAATACTTCGCCTGGAGCAGAGCCAACACCTAATTTCAGATATTCTAAAGTCATATACCAACTTCGGTTTTCCCTAATTTCCGGTCTCCACTTATCATCAATCTTACACCACAAATAAAAAGTGCCTTCCGGTTTAACGGGACTTAAATACTTGCTATTTAAGGCGCCTTCATAGATCGCATTTCGTCTTTTTGTATATTCCGCCAAATTCGTATCGAAATAGGATTGAGGAGTTTCCAGAACGGCCGAAACGCCTCCCCATTGAGTAACGCTGCTAACACCATTGATGGAGCATCTTACAATCTTACTTAACTTTTTTAAGATGGATTCATCTGTACTGCAAACGCATCCAAGACGAACACCCGACATCGCATAACTTTTCGAGAAAGAGAAGATGGTAATTATTTTGTCATAATCGGATAAGGAAGCCGGACTAATATGTTTAATTCCGTCAAATGTAACCTGTTCATAAGCTTCATCAGAAATTAAATAAAGATCGTGTTTCTGACAAAAAGCGATAATCAAATTTAGATTCTCTAAATCGAGGATTTTTCCGGTAGGATTATGTGGCGAATTGATAATAAGCGCTTGAATATCAGCATCAGCGTTTACTAATTTCTCCAATTCGTTGATATCGATGGGCGTTTGAGAAAAAGGATCGAAAGTATAAAAAACGGGTGTTCCTCCAACTTCAGTTACATTGGTCGCAGTTTCTGTCCAGGTGGGTGTTGGAACAAGAATTTTGTATTTTTTATGATCGACGATCGCATGAAATACACCAAAAAGCGCATTCATAGCACCGTTGGTGATAATGACATTCGTAAAACTGTTTAAATGCAGTTGGTTATGTTCCGTTACTCTTTTAAAGATGGCTTTTCTCAACTCAGCAATACCGGCACCCGCGGTATAATGCGTTTTGTCTTCTGCCAAAGCTTTATTCATCGCTTTTTTTACATTCTCAGGAATAGCAAACGAAGGATCACCGGATTCTGTCCTTGCTATTTTTAGTCCTTTCGCTTGTTGTTCGAGCAAATAATCTCTTATCGAAACAATGCCTCCGATTTTTAACTTTTCAATTAATTCTTTTTCTGACATAAGGCTGGTTTTGGCGTTACAATTTGGGCAAAGTAAAGAAATAATCATCGAATTGATTATCCACTAAATGCAAAGAATCCTATAAATTTATGAACACACGATATGTTTCTCTGTTGCTTTTGTTTGTGGACAAGCCCTTTTAAAAACTTAATCGTGTTTAAAACTAATTTTTCCGCATTAATAATTATAAAATGGCATATTTTATTGATATTTGCTCTTAATTCAATAGTTTGAAAAAAACACTAGCCATACTAACCCTTCTTTTCTTCGCTTTTAATGCGGGAGGCTATCTTTTTGTGTTTAAAATCAAGCAATATCAAATTAAAAAAGAGATAAAACAGCAAATCAAAGCCGGTATTTCCGATGAAAACTTAACTGTAATTAAGCTTACCCGCGAAACACGTACTCAAATGGAATGGAAAGATAAACATGAGTTTATCTATAAGGGCCAAATGTACGATGTGGTTAGAGAAGCGAAAGATATTAAGGGGAATACTCTCCTGTATTGTATTACCGATACGCAAGAAACGTTGCTTTTTGCCGAGCTAAACAATTTAGCAAATAAAAAGCAGTCGGAAAACCAAGAAAAAGCATGCAAACACTTATTTAATTTAATTGCACCACTAAACGCTCTGGCGGATTACAAATTGGCTATTTATCGTGATAAAAGCGAAATAAAACCAATATATCGCTTTATTTATAAAGAGCCCTCGCTTGAGATACAAATCCCACCACCAAAATGGGTTTAAGTCATACCCAAAGCAAAAACCTTTTACTTTGCTTATTTTACAGTACTTTAAAACTGTAATTCACGAGTTTAACTTAATCATAATTAATAATGAAAAAATACTTTATTTTACTCATTGTGAGTATATTATATATTTGGCCATCCTTGGCTCAAACCTTAAAAATTACAGATATATCCACTTTACAACCCCTTGCAAATGTGGCTATTTATAGTGCCAGTCCCGAAGCCTCTGCAATTACGAACGGAAATGGTGAAGCCGAACTAAATTCTTTTGCTAAGGCCGATCGGATTGTGATTACCCATCTGGGATACAATACGCGCGTTTTTAGTTTCGATGAACTTGCCGCCTTAAATTTTCGCATTTCGCTTATCGAAAAATCTTTTTCTTTAGACGAAGTAGTTGTTTCCGCTAGTCGCTTCGAAGAAAAACTCGAAGATGTTGCTCAACCCATTCAAATTATAAAAGCGAAAGAATTGGCTTTTGTAAATCAGCAAACCTCGGCCAATGTTTTGGAAAATTCGGGCAGTATAATGGTTCAGAAAAGTCAATTGGGAGGTGGAAGTCCGGTAATTAGAGGCTTTGAAACGAACAAGGTTTTAATGGTAGTCGATGGCGTTCGTATGAATAACGCCATATATCGTGGCGGTCATCTTCAAAACATCATTACTTTGGATAATACCATGATGGAAAAAGTGGAACTGGTTTTTGGTCCCGGCTCTGTTGTTTATGGTAGTGATGCCTTAGGGGGTGTTATTCATTTTTACTCAAAGAATCCGGTTTTTTCGGAAACCGATAAAACGCTGGTAAAAGTCAATGCATTTACACGGTATTCATCGGCTTATACCGAAAAAACAGGCCATGTGGATGTTAGCGTGGCCAGTAAAACATTCGGTTCTTTAAGTAGTTTTACCTATTCTGATTTTGGCGATCTTATGCAAGGGAAAAATCGTAGTGATGAATATCCGGATTTCGGTAAACGAGATTTTTATGTTGAGCGCATCAATGGCGTTGATTCGATGCTTCGAAATGACGATGTAAATCTTCAAAAGCAATCGGGTTATAAACAGTACGATTTTCTCCAGAAGTTGATGTACAGACCCAATGAAAAAATCTCGCATAACTTTAATTTTCAATATTCTACAACATCTGATATACCAAGATACGACCGCCTGACTCAATTGTCTGGCGACCTTCCTAAATATGGCGAATGGTATTATGGCCCTCAAAAACGCTTATTTACCGCTTATACTTTAAATCTCTTAAGCGATAGGGGTTTTTATGATAATGCGCGTCTTGTTATCGGCTATCAAAATATTGAAGAAAGTAGAAACACCAGGCGATTTAAGAGTGATCTTTTAAGTCATCGTACGGAACAAGTTGATATTTTAACCCTCAATATCGATGTGGCTAAAAAAATCAAAAGAAACGAAATCAGATATGGAATTGATGCCTGGTATAATTATGTAAATTCAACCGCAAATGAAGAAAATATTATCACCGGTGAATCGTTTCCGTTGGATACACGCTATCCCGATGGAGGTTCGAGTATGCAAAGTATAGCGGCTTATTTAACGCATACTTTTGAGATGAATGAACATTTTATTATCACCGATGGCATTCGCTTAAATGCGATTAAATTGCATTCTAAATTCGATAATACTACGTTTTTTCCTTTTCCTTTTGATGAAGTAACTCAAAACAATACGGCCTTAAACGGAAACTTGGCTTTAATTTATATGCCGGGCAGGGATTGGCGTTTTACTTTAATCGGTTCTTCCGGTTTTAGAGCACCGAATGTTGATGATTTGAGTAAAGTCTTCGAATCCGTTCCGGGAACAGTTATTTTGCCCAACCCCGATCTTAAACCTGAATATACTTACAATGCCGAAATAGGCATCTCTAAAAGTATAGCTGAAAAAGTTAGACTGGGAGCTACTGCTTATTTTACGTGGTATCACGATGCAATTACAACGAACAAAGGCACTTTTAACGGACAAGATTCTATTATGTTCGAAGGCGTTTTAAGTCAGGTGACAATGAATGTAAATGCGGCCGAAGCCTATATCTATGGATTTAACGCTTATTTGGATGCTGATATAACGGCTAATTTAAGTTTCAGGAATACAATTAATTACACTTACGGAAGAATTAAGACCGATAGTACAGATTATCCCTTGGATCATATTTCTCCGCTTTTCGGAAAATCCAGCCTGAATTTGCATTTAAATAAGTTTCGTGGCGAGCTTTCGGTATCGTACAGTGGTGCCAAGAGAAGCGAAGATTATAATTTGTTAGGAGAAGATAATCACAGCAATTCGGCCGATCCAATAAATGGTTATATGCCGGCTTGGGCTATTTTAAACTTGAGAACGGCTTATCAATTTAGCGAAAAGATACAATTGCAAATGGCGATTGAAAATATTTTCGATCGGAATTACCGTGTCTTTGCCTCCAATATTAGTGGTCCG
>JBFHQD010000198.1:0-5766 GCA_041592395.1 Bacteroidales bacterium
GCAATGAGAATCAAGTACCAATAATCTGTAATCAAAGCCTTGAAAATATCGAATAAACCAACATTACTATCTAAAAATTGAAAGAGATCGTAGGTGCTGCGTCGTAGCGTAAAACGAAAATAAGCAACATCGATAAGGTTGAATATAATAGCTAAACTGTTGGCAAACAAGGTTATGTATAATACAATCTTGTTTGTAATCTCCGTTTTCTTAAACCGAAAAGGCAGTGTGCTAAACAAGATTAAAGGCGCATTGAGCATCATTAAGGCGGCCATATCAAAGCGAAAACCTAAAATATAAATCGAAAACAAATCTTTTGTGGAGACTTCGTTAAAATAACCGGTATTAAAAAAATACAAGCAAATCCTTGATAAACTAAGAATAAGGAGAATAACAAATAAGCGATAAATAAGTACAGCGTAAGGATTTCCTTTTAAAGTTTTGTTTTGCATTATTTAGGTGAATTTTTACAAAATTAATTTTTTTGAAGGATTTTGATCATCCCGCGCTAAATATTCCGAAAGTGAATTTTTTTTATCCCGCATTAAACCTTTTGAGAGTCTATAGGTCTAAAGTGCTAAGCTTACGCAGCGATTGAATTGATTTTCCAATCCTTGTTTAAACTAGTATTCTGAACTACAGCCATTTAATTAGTCAACCAGTATTTATTATTAAGTATTAAAGTGGAAAATTAATTTTTAATCTACATATAAAACGATGACTAAAACTAAATTCAGTTTACTCTTATTGGGTAATTTTCTTTTTTTTAATGCGATGAGCCAAAATCTGTCCGAAATTAAAGTGGACGGTTGGTTATGCTGTAATTTGCATGATGTATTAAAAGATTTAAGTGAGGAACATACAATTACTTTTGCTTACGATACGGTTCTTTTTAGTAAAATAAAATTCAATCAACAGCTCTATCATAAACCCTTAGACCTATTTCTCACTCAAATTTGTGCTAAAAACAAAATGAAGTATTATCGCGATAAGCATAGTACGATTCATATTGTAGATCGTTGGTTTGATCAGGAAGCAGAACTTTTGGCGACAAAAAACAGCTATTCCGGGCCCCCTGTTAAAAAGGATTTTACGCTTCAAGGTAAGGTAGTCGACAAAAACTCGAAGGAGTCCTTGCCTTTCGTAAGTATGATTGTTCAAGGAACTTCATTAGGAACGGTTTCTAATGTGGATGGATATTTTAGTTTGATAAATATTCCTTCGGATACTGTTACGCTCAAGTTTAGCTATATTGGTTATCAAGAAAGGCTGATTTACTTAAACCCTGAAACCAATGTCGCGAATTTAAATGTGGAATTAGTTCCCGCAACTTTCGATTTAAACGAAGTTGTTGTTACCGGAGATTTCCAGGATATTTTGCAAGTTAGTGGTAATCAGGTTGGGATGATAAAAATGTCGCCGTTAAAGTTGGTTACTTTGCCAAATCTTGGTGAGAAAGATATTTTGCGCTCCCTACAACTTATGCCGGGCATTAGTGCGGCCAACGAAAATTCATCGGGTTTGTACGTTAGGGGTGGCACGCCCGACCAAGTTTTAGTCTTATATGATGGCTTTACGGTTTATAATGTGGAACATTTGTTTGGTTTTTTTAGTGCTTTTAATAGCAATGCTATTAAGGATGTTCAACTTTATAAGGGCGGTTTTGATGCCAAATATGGCGGACGATTAGCCGGTGTAGCCGAAATAACAGGAAAAGAAGGCGACCAAAAGAAATTTAATCTTTCCGGCGATTTAAGTTTAATGTCGATGAATGCTTTTGCAGAAATGCCTATCGGCGATAAAGCTTCAGGATTGATAGCTATTAGAAGAAGTTGGTCGAGCCCGATCTACGATAAAATATTTGATCAATTTGTAAGTGAAAATGAAACAACTTCTTTTGGCCGAGGCGGAGCTTCATCAACGCAAGAAACAGCCTCCTATTTTTATGATCTAAATGCGCGTTTTACTTTTCGTCCCAGCGATAAAGATGTCCTTTCCTTGAGTATTTATAATGGAGAAGATAATTTAGATAATTCAATAACCCCTCCATCGATGTCAAGATATAGCGGCGTAAGTCTTGATATAGAAACCAAAGACCTAACCAATTGGGGAAATACAGGAACTTCTTTCAAATGGTCGAGAAGATTTTCGCCCCAATTTTATATGAATACTTTAATCAGTTATTCAAATTATTTTAGCGTTCGCGATCGATCTACCACCGGAACTTTTGTGGGAAGATCTGGCAGTCGGGGAGCTATTTCTCGACCTGTACACGAAGACAATAACTTAAACGATTACAGTTTTAAATCTGATTTTGAGTATAAATGGAATAAAAACCAGCAAATCGAATTTGGTGTACAACTTACCTATAACGATATTGATTATACCTATTCGCAAAACGATACACTTACGATTATCGATCGTTCGAGCAGCGGAACGGTTTATTCGGCTTATCTTCAAGATAAACTGAATCTGTTTGACGGAAAACTCTCTTTAACACCGGGTTTGCGTTATAATTATTTTACAGAGACGGAGCGAAATTATTACGAGCCCCGGATAAACGGGATTGTGCAGGTGACGGATAAATTAAAACTAAAAGCGTCGGCAGGAAAGTATTACCAGTTTGCTAAACGTGTAATCCGGGAAGATATTACGGAAGGAAGTCGCGATTTCTGGGTCTTGTCCGACGATAATAAATTGCCCGTAAGCTCCTCGATTCAATATGTTGTAGGGGCTTCCTTCGAAACAAAAAACTATTTGTTTGATGTGGAGGCTTATTACAAAGAGTTGAGCAATATTACAGAATATTCTTTGCGTATAAATACCGATCGATCAGGGATAAATTACGACGAAAACTTTTTTACGGGTTCCGGCATTTCTAAAGGAATTGATTTCTTAATTCAGAAAAAATTTGGGAAATATACCGGGTGGATTGGTTATACATTAGGCGAAGTAACCAATAATATTCCCGCTTATGGCGACTATGATTTTTATGCCGCAAATGATGTTACCAATGAGATAAAAATAGTGCAGTCCTATCAGTGGAAAAACTGGATTTTTGGTGTTACGTGGATCTATGCTACCGGACGTCCTTATACAGCTCCCGAAGGCGGTTATCAACTGACCTTGTTGGATGGTACTTTAGCTGACTTTATAAATGTATCGGTTAAAAACGGAAATCGTTTACCCGATTATCATCGCTTGGATTTATCAGCTACCTATAATTTCAAGTTTGGCACTTCACCGGCTACTTTAAGTTTTTCGCTTTTTAATGCCTATAATCGAGCCAATGTTTGGTATAAAGAATATGAAATTATTGATAATGAAGTGATTGAAACTCCGGTATATTACCTGGGTTTAACACCTAATATTAACCTTACATTTAAATTGAAATAAAATGAAAAAGATATATAAATACAGTCTGTTGCTCGTTTTAAGTATTCCTTTACTTTTTGCTTGCGAAAAAATAGAATTACAAACAGCTGACAATAATATTGCTGTTGTTGAAAGTTATTTAATACCTGATGCTCCTGTTGGCGTTAAGATTACAAAACAGTTGGTTTTTCAATCGGACGATACGATCGCCCAAAATCTTTCCGGATTAGCAGTTCAGATTTCCACTGGAAATGAAATATACGATTTAAATGAGGTGAGTCCGGGCTATTACGAAAATTCATCACTTCAGCTCGAAACCGGAGTTGATTATTTTTTATCGTTTAATTATGATGCTAAGGAACTTAGTGCTCAAACCAGCATTCCTACTAAACCAATTGGTTTTGCCAGTTCCGCAACTTCCCTAGTTGTTTCCGGAGTTTATGGTGGCGGAATGGGAATGGGTACACCTCCGGAACCCGTAACGCTTTATTGGGAAAATGCAGACAATCAGTATCATATGGTAGTCGTTGAGAATATAGAATCGAATCCCGCTTTAATTTATACGGATACTGATGCACCTGTTAGGTCTTTTAGAAATGCGCCTACTCTTGCCGTTTCGCAAGAATTAAATATGCGCAGTTTTAGTTATTACGGGAAACATCGCTTGATTTTGTTTAAACTAAATACGGAATATGCTGCTCTATATGAACAGTTAGGAACCAGCTCCCTCGATATTGTGGCTCCTCCAACAAATATCAACAATGGTTTAGGGATTTTTACCGGAATTAATGCAGATACCTTGTATCTTACTGTAAATGCTTATTGATATGGTTTTTCTCGGTA
Organism: Bacteroidales bacterium; assembly: GCA_041592395.1. GTDB lineage: Bacteria > Bacteroidota > Bacteroidia > Bacteroidales > UBA12170 > UBA12170. The sequence continues at coordinate 4,219 of JBFHQD010000198.1, forward strand.
AATGGATGTAAAGTTCAAATCTATTTACCGAGAATATTTCCCTTTTTAGTCCCCGCCGCCCTTGAATTTTTGCTATTTTTGACTAAAAAATAGACTATGTATAATTTCGAATATAAAAATCCCGTAAAAATTATTTTCGGGAAAGATACCATTCCAACAATTGCTAAAGAAATTCCCGAAGGAAGCAGAATATTAGTCACTTACGGGGGCGGAAGTATTTTTAAAAATGGCGTTTACGATCAAGTTAAAAAAGCACTATCAAGTTTTACCTTTTTTGAATTTGGAGGAATTGAACCAAATCCGCATTATCAAACCCTAATGAAGGCTTTGGAAGTGGTAAAAAAAGAAAATATCGATTTTCTTTTGGCTGTTGGTGGAGGTTCTGTTGTTGATGGCACCAAATTTTTAGCCGCGGCAGCTCATTTTGAAGGCAAAAATCCTTGGGATATTTGTCAAAAAGGAGCTCCGGTAAACTCGGCATTGCCATTGGGCGTTGTTTTAACACTTTCGGCTACCGGCTCTGAAATGAATCCTTTTTCTGTTGTGAGTAATATCGAAACAAACGAAAAACTTCCTTTCGCTAGTCCCTTCTCTTACCCGAAATTTTCCGTACTCGATCCTAGTGTTTTAAAAACATTACCAAAATCCCAATTGGCCAATGGAATTATCGATGCCTTTGTGCATGTAATCGAGCAATACCTTACATTTCCTAATAAAGCAGAAGTTCAGGATCGTTGGGCCGAAGGTGTTCTGCTCAGTTTAATTGAATATGGTCCGGACTATGTTTTGAAAGAATTTGACTACGATATTGCATCCAACGCTATGTGGGCAGCGACCATGGCGCTGAACGGACAGCTTGCACTCGGTGTTCCAACCGATTGGGCGACACACGGCATTGGTCATGAACTTACTGTTCTTTATGGTTTAGACCATGCGCAATCCTTGGCCGTTGTATTGCCCGGAATGATGGAAGTAATGCGCAAAGAAAAGCACGAAAAACTGGTTCGCTTTGCTAAAAATGTTTGGAATTTAAGTGATGAGGATGAAAATATTTTAATTGATCAAGCCATTATCCAGACGGAAGATTTCTTCAAAAGCTTGGATACAAAAACGCGATTAAGTGAATATGGAATTCCTAAAGAAGGCATCGAAAAGGTGATTGAAAAGCTCGAAATGCGTGGAGAAATAAAAATGGGAGAGCAAAAAGCCTTAACGGCAGAACGATTAAAAAAATTGCTAAATATGCGTTTCTAGTCGTTTAGAATAATTATTTATATCCATAAAAATATGAAAACAGCACAGACAGGAAATAGGGGAAAAGGCGTACGTTCTGATTGTTTTATCGAATTAGAGCTCAAGACTTCGGGAGGCATTCAACTGGAAATGAAGTCCAAAGTACAAGTGATGTTCGGGAAAGCGAATAAAGAACTGATTTTGAGTGTTCTTCGCTTTTTTGAAATAGAACATGCCGCTGTTCTTTTCGAAGATTCCGGCGCTTTGCCTTTTGTAATCGCTGCTCGTTTGGAGGCGGCCATCAAATTCCTAAAA
>JBFHQD010000199.1:0-5721 GCA_041592395.1 Bacteroidales bacterium
AATTTCAACACCTATTATCGCGGTAATCAAAACTACAATGTTGCGGCATTTACAGCTGCTCAGATTCCGGATATTGACGGAAGAAAATATCCAAAAGAGCTGGCAGGCGATCTTTATCCCAAAGGAATTCCTATTTATGCAGAAGATGATTTAGAGAAACTGATTGTCGATTTAAAAATTGATGATTGTGTGTTTTCATACAGCGATGTTCCTTATCCCAGAGTAATGAATATGAGTGCCCGTGTTAATGCAGCCGGAGCAAACTTTATTTTACTTGGCCCCGGCGACACGATGATAAAAAGCACTAAACCGGTTATCGCTGTCGGTGCTGTGCGCACGGGTTGCGGTAAAAGTCAAACGTCGCGACGAGTAATTGAACTTCTTATGGCAAAAGGATTGAAAGTAGTCGCTATTAGACATCCTATGCCTTACGGAAATTTGGTTGAACAAAAAGTGCAACGCTTTGCTACGGTTGAAGATTTGCACAAGCACAAATGCACAATCGAAGAAATGGAAGAATACGAACCGCATGTTGTTCGTGGAAATGTTATCTATGCCGGCGTTGATTACGAAGCCATTGTTCGCGCGGCCGAGAAAGATCCTGATGGTTGCGATGTTATCCTTTGGGATGGCGGCAACAACGATTTCCCCTTTTATAAACCCGATTTAAATATCACGGTAGTTGATCCTCATCGTCCGGGACATGAGTTAAATTATTATCCCGGTGAGGTTACTTTGCGTTTGGCCGATGTTGTTATCATCAATAAAATGGATTCTGCCTCTCCTGAAGCCATTCAGATTGTGCGAAATAATATCGAAAAGGTTGCTCCAAAAGCCATTGTTGTGGATGCCGCCTCACCTTTAGCTGTTGATAATCCATCCATTATTAAAGGAAAACGCGTATTGGTTATCGAAGACGGACCAACGCTGACGCATGGCGAAATGAAGCTCGGTGCCGGTACGGTGGCCGCTATGAAATATGGAGCTAAAGAGCTTATCGATCCTCGCCCCTATACTGTTGGTAAACTTGCTGAAACCTTTAAAATTTACCCCAATATTGGTATTTTACTGCCTGCAATGGGCTATAGCAAACAACAATTAAAAGACCTTGAAACAACGGTAAACAATACCGATTGCGACTCGGTAGTTATTGGAACACCTATTGATTTACAACGTGAAATAAAAATCAAAAAACCGGCTACACGAGTCTATTATGATCTACAAGAAATTGGTCAACCCGATTTGGTTGGCATAATTGATGATTTTATTCTAAAGAATAAATTAAAATAATTAATTTCATGGCGACTTTTACAGTCGCCATTTTTTTTGAAAAAGAGAAACAAAATTTAGAAAAGAAAACCGTATGAAAAATCGAAGTTTAATCTCAATCAACGATTACAGCAAAGAAGAGTATCTAAAAATATTAGATATTGCTGAAGATTTTGAGAAAAATCCTCGCCAAAGGATTTTAGAAAACCACGTAGTTGCCACCTTATTTTTTGAGCCTTCTACGCGTACACGTTTGAGTTTTGAGAGTGCCATTTCACAATTGGGAGGAAAGATTATTGGATTTACAGATGCCTCCAGCTCGAGTGTTTCTAAAGGAGAAAGCCTGATGGATACCATTAAAACAGTAGCCAATTATTCCGATCTAATCGTTATGCGTCATCCACTGGATGGAAGTGCGCGATGGGCAAGTGAAGTTTCTGATGTCCCTATTATTAATGCCGGCGATGGAGCCAATCAACATCCTACGCAATGTTTACTCGATTTATATTCCATCCGTAAAACACAAGGTACATTAGAGAATATTCATATTGCTTTTGTAGGCGATTTAAAATACGGGAGAACGGTTCATTCTCTTGTTATCGCGCTATCCCAATTCAATACCACTTTTCATTTGGTTTCGCCCGAAGAATTAAAACTGCCAAGTGTGGTTAAGAAATTCATCAAGGATGCGGGACTTCAATATCATCAATATACAGAAATTGAAGATATTATGGATAAGGTGGATATTTTGTATATGACCCGTATTCAGCGTGAGCGTTTTGCCGATCCTATGGAATACGAACGTGTAAAGAACTCCTATATCCTTAAAAATGATATGTTAGCAAATTCGAAACCAAGTATGCGTGTATTGCATCCCTTACCACGCGTAAATGAAATAGAAGAAGCCGTGGATACCAATCCAAAAGCGTATTATTTTCAGCAAGCAAAAAATGGAGTTTATGTGCGTGAAGCACTTATGGCTTCAATATTAGGTTTAAAATAAAAACAGAACAAAAATGGAAAATCCGGTACAAACAGAATTAAAAGTATCTGCACTCGAAAACGGTACAGTTATCGATCATATCCCTTCAGAAAAGCTCTTTACAGCCATCAAGATATTAAAATTGGATAGCAGTTCCAATCCCGTTTATTTTGGAACGAATATGAACAGTAAAAAATACGGAAGCAAGGGAATTATCAAAATCAGCGATCGCTTTTTTGGTCGCGAAGAGATAAATAAGATTGCTTTGGTTGCTCCAACAGCCACTTTAATCGAAATAAAAAATTACAAAGTCGTTAGTAAATACAGTGTTGAAACGCCTGAGGAAGTTCAATCTTTTGTCAAGTGTTTTAACCCGAAATGCATAACCAATTATCAAGCTGTACCTACCAAATTTAAGGTTATCACTGAGCAATCAGGGACTATAAAATTGCGTTGTCATTACTGCGAAAAAACAACTACCCAAGAAACCATGGTGTTTCAATAAAAAAAATAGGGCGATCAACTCAATGATCGCCCTACTAACTAATAAAAAAATTTACCAAAATAATTGCATATCAACTCGGCGGTTAATTTTATGCAAATTCTTTGCCAAAGGATCGGTTATTCCATTTGACTTAACGAGTAATCGCTCGTTATCGATTCCGAATTCAGTAGTCAAAAAGCTTGCAACAGCTTGTGCACGTTTCTGACTGAGCATTAAGTTGTATTCCGGACTTCCAACATTGCTGGAATTTCCTATAATTTCGCATCGTAGTTTCTTGTTTTTCTTCATCAATCGTGCAATAGTCGCTATCTCTCTTTGCATATCCGGTGTTAAATAAAGCGAATTAAACGCAAAGTAGATGCTTGTCATAGCAGGCACTGATCCTCCTGCAAGCTGACTAATTTGTGTAGATTGAACAGTGCCATCAGGCAATTGCGTGGTTACTACACCTTGCTTAATCGTTTCTTTTAGTGCATTAATGCGCATTTCTACTTCTTGTTGAATAGAAGCAATTGATTTAGATTGAGCCGAAAGTTCTTCTTTAACCGGCTCTAATTCTTCCTGCACTATCGTTGATATTTCGCCCCTAACCTGTTGTACTGCCGAAGCGGATACTTGTTCTTGAAGAATATCAGCAGAGATTTTTTGTGTCGTGAACGTTTGTTTTCCGAGATTATACGCCAAACCCAAAGAAGTATAGGTATAATGACCGGCATGGGTAGTTAAACCACCATCCAACTGATTGTCGTTGGAGTAACGGTAAGTAAATTCGGTAGTTAAAACATAGCGACCTGTTTTTCCAAGATTAAACGACATTCCAACTCCGATAGGTATAAAAGGCGTATTGACTCGACTCGTTTTAACCGTATCGTTTGCCCAACCTAATCCGGTAACAAAGGAGCCATCAGCCATATCGAGCACTTTTGAATTGAAATAGGTTAGCCCCGCGCCACCAAACAAGTAAAATTCGCGCAATACTTTAGGCGATTTTGTGAAGATCACATCATTTAAATTCAATTTGAGTAAAAGCGATAGATCGGTAAAGTTGACCTTATTTTCCAGGTTTGATCCTCCGTATAAACCTTCGGCATGCATCTGACCGTTAAGCACATTGGCTTGAATGCCTATTTTTCTATTGAATTGTTTTCCCAGAAAAGCACCAACAGCCCAACTGTTTGGTTTATCGCGTAAAGTAGCCAACATCGTGGTTGCTCCCACATTCACACCTGCATACCAATTCGCCATTAGGCCATTGCCACCGTTGGCATCATCGACAGTTTTATCCGTTTTTTCTATTTTTTCTTCTTTTGGTCTTAAAACCGTTGGCTTTACTGTTGAAGGTTTTATTCTTTCTTTTGCAGCACCTGCAATGGCTTGCTGTGTAGAAGACATATTCTTTTTAATATTATAAACAAAACCTAAAGAGCCATAAACATAATGAGCGGCATGAGTAGGATTAACATCCCCATCGAGTCGGTTATCGTTCGAATATTTATAAGTCAGCTCCGTTGTTAAATAAAAACGTCCGGATTTATCGATATTGAAAGCCAAGCCCATTCCAAGAGGAATAAAAAGCGAATTTTCGCGTGTGGTTTTTGTTGTTCCTGTAGCATCCCATCCAACACCGGTAACATAAGAACCATCGGCAGCATTTAAAACTAAAGAGTTATAAAAAGTATAACCACCTCCACCAAAAACATAAATTTGATTTACAAAAGAAGGTGCATTTCTGAAAATCATATCTTTTAGTTTAAGCTTTAAAAGCAAGGAAGCATCTGTAAAATCGACATCGTTCGATAAAGAAAGACCGCCATAAATTCCTTCGGGATGCATTTTACCATTGATTATATTGGCTTGAAGATCAAATGTTGGAGTCAGTTGTTTGCCGATAGCGCCACCATAAGCCCAGCTCAGTGTTTTATCGCGCAATGTTGCCAAAACAGAAGTTCCACCAACATTCACCCCCACATACCAATTATCGAGTAAACCATTCGAGGTATTTACTGTTGGGTTGCCATAAAAACTATTTCCACTTGTACTTGTATTGGTTTGCGCAAAAGCGAAAGTCGTAAGGAAGACCAGAACGATAACGCTTGCGCCTTTAAACACTTTATATTTTATCCTATTTTGGTAGTTTTTCATCGAATCCATACACTGTAGATTTAAGACAGCATTCTATTATGTGAATTTACAGTATATCGAACAAACGAAAGGAGACGAAGGCCTAAAAAAATAAACAACTTATTGTTAACAACAAAAGGTTGAATTTGTGCGCGTTTTGTATCCCCAATTTCGCTTAAAAAAAATGATTCGCCGAAGCTCTCTGCTCCTAATTTGGTCTTCGATATAGAGCCAAGACAAAGGGCAATTGCACGGTAAATTGCCTGAATTACTATTTGCCTCTTTGTGCTGTGTTTTATTTCGATGGGCTGTTTCTTCGTGTTGATTATCCATTTCTTCAGACTGATCATGCATTTCTTCAAGCTGATCATGCATTTCTTCAGGCCGATCATGCATTTCTTCAAGCCGATCATGCATTTCTTCAGGCCGATCATGCATTTCTTCAGGCCGATCATGCATTTCTTCGCGCTGATTAGGCATTTCTTCGCGCTGAACTGGCAATTCTATGCACCGATAATCTCTTTTTGCCATTCAATATCCGCTTATTTGAAAAACAGAAATTCAATACAAAAGATTTTTTATGAAACTGGGGTATGAAATCCTGGCTGTAAGGTCTATTTATTCCAACAAACATTTTTATACATATGTGATACATTTAGTGTATACATATTTTAGGACGATTCAAAATGACGCACAACGGCCGAGGCTATATGCAGTAAGGGATTGCGGGCTACTTTCCTGTCAAACCGCCACAAATTTTTTTAAGTGTAATGCCCTTTAAACTAGCACTATCCGCCCAATGATTTATACACTTTGTTAGGGGCTGGTGTTCATTCATTTCAGT
>JBFHQD010000200.1:0-5686 GCA_041592395.1 Bacteroidales bacterium
ATTAAAGAAATACCTTCTTTTAACCCGAATATCGGTTTCGATAGGAGGGGGCGTTTCGGAATGTTGATCTTCTTTTCTTTTTTTTGGAGGAAACTCTCGCTCCGGCATATTTTCAGTAACGGGGATTGCTTGTTTTTTTTCGCTCGGTTTGTGCTCTACAACAGGTTTATGAGCGCTTCTTTCTTCACGGATTTCAGCTGCCGATCTTGCTGGTGTCTCAGATGGAAACCGAGGTTCGGAAACCGGATGTGAATCCGAAGGTTTTGGCGTTTCTTCTTTAACCGGCGGAGGAGCAGGAACCGTTTTCGGCTTATCTTCGGGAGTTTTAACACGCTCTTTTTCGGGTTTGGGCGGAGGAGTCGACGGTTTTTCTTCTTTATTTGCCGCTTCTTTTTCGCGCGATTTGATGCGAGCCAAAGCTTCGTCGATAATTTTTTGACTGTCGGAAATCGGCTTTTTATTTTCGTAATTTTCTTTTTGGCGAGTATAAAATTGCTTTTCTTTTCCCTGGTATTTGTTCAGGAAATAATCAATTTGCTTGATCCTTTCGGGATCATAGATCGAATACAAATCGGTTAATAGTTTTTTATAATCTTCCATACAATAAAATTCCGGTGGCAAAATCCGGCTGCATTACTTGTAGTTCAAAGATAAACTATTTTATAAATTTGACAACGGACATGACGTCATAATAATTTAAAAGGGCTATTTTTTATTAACAGCAGCTAAAAATACGGATAATGAATTAGAATTCAGCTTAACTTTGATCTTTTTCTGTTCTTGTTATAACAATATTCGATTTTTAGGTTTTAGTACAGAGAATCTTGTTCAAATATTGGATAATTCTTCTTTTTTATATTATTTTTGTGGCCGAATAGCATTGGCTAAAAAGTCGAAAATCAAAACAATAAGAAAAAAGACTGAAGCGATTGACTGGTTTTTAGATTAATTCGCTGAGGTCTGCGAAAAATAAAGGACTCTTAGGATTTTAAGGGTCTTTGTCTGTTTATATAAAATTGAAAAAAGCACAGTATGGCTGAAACTAAATATTTTACGGAAAAAGGATTGCAAAAGCTGAGGGATGAAGTGGAGGAGTTAATCCGCGTTCAACGGCCAGCTATTTCTAAGCAAATTGCGGAAGCTAGAGATAAAGGGGATTTATCAGAAAATGCCGAATACGATGCGGCAAAAGAAGCGCAAGGCATGTTAGAAATGAAAATCGCTAAACTTCAAGACGTTATTCGAAATGCACGCATTATCGACGAATCAAAAATGGATAGCTCTAAAGTTTTGATTTTATCTACGGTAAAAATCAAAAATTTGAACAATGGAGCGGAAATGACTTATACGCTTGTGCCTGAAAACGAAGCCGATCTAAAGCAAGGTAAATTGTCAGTTAGCTCGCCGGTTGCTAAAGGATTGCTCGGAAAAAAAGTAGGCGATCAAACAACAATAGATATTCCTGCCGGAAAAATCATTTTTGAAATTATTGAAGTAACCCGTTCATAATAAATAGTATGGCTAGTATTTTTACAAAAATTATTCAAGGCGAAATTCCTTCGTATAAAATTGCCGAAGATGAAAAATATTATGCTTTTTTGGATATCAATCCTTTAGCAAAAGGGCATACGCTCGTCATTCCCAAAAAAGAAACGGATTATATCTTTGCTCTTTCTGACGAAGACTTAGCCGGTATGATGGTTTTTGCTAAAAAAGTGGCTTTGGCCATAGAAAAAGTGGTTCCTTGTAAAAAAGTAGGGATAGCTGTTTTAGGTTTAGAGGTTCCTCATGCACATATCCATGTTGTACCTATTAATACCGTGTATGACATTGATTTCAAACAACCTAAATTAAAGTTTACCAACGAAGAATTTGAGGAAATAAGCAAGGAAATCGCGTCAAAAATTAAAGCTTAAATGCAGTTGTTTAACAAAGTTGGAAAAGAGGTGTTTGTGGGTTTGGTTTTTCTCCTGCTTAGTATCCATATACAAGCGCAGGAAAAACGAACGCAATTTATTATTCACACCGGTTTGGGTGATATGAAAGGCGAACTGTTTAACGAAACCCCAATGCATCGCGATAATTTTATTAAGCTGGCAAAGCAAGGTTGGTTTCAGGATTCCTATTTTCATCGCGTAATCAATCATTTTATGATTCAAGGCGGACAAAATGCCGATGGACGTGAAGATGCCGGCTATACCGTTCCGGCCGAATTTATGCCTGAAGTTTATGTCCATCACAAAGGCATGTTGGCAGCCGCTCGCGAGAGCGACGATATCAACCCAACAAAAGCAAGTTCTGCAGCACAGTTTTATATTGTACAAGGAAAAATAATGACTTTAGGTCAGTTGGCGAGTATGGAAGAAAAAATCAATGCAGAGCGCAAGCGGATAGCGATTGAAAATTACATACTCTTTCCCGGAAACGAAAAATGGCTGTATAAAGCCGACCCCTTGATGCAAGCAAACGACAAGCTTGGATTGAAAGTCTTGCACAGCGAAGTATATAACGAAATGAAATTGAATGGCGAAGCTCCAAAAGAGTTTCATTATTCTGAAGAACAAAAGAAAATATACACTACGATTGGCGGAACGCCTCATTTGGATGGGGCTTATACCGTGTATGGTAGAATTACCGAAGGTTTGGATGTTTTAGATAAAATTGCTGCCACTCCGGTAGCTGGTAGTCGCCCAATCGAAAAGGTGTTAATGAAAATTGAAATATTAGATTAAACAGAAATGAAAGCAAAAATTGAAACCTATCTCCGTGAAATACAATCGGCCACCTTTGATAAAATGGACGATCTAGAAACTTTTCGTGTAAAATATATTGGAAAAAAAGGTTTGATTCCTGCTCTGTTTGCCGATTTTAAAACGGTGGCACCCGAAGATCGGAAAGAAATTGGTGTATTATTGAACGATTTAAAGCAGGCCGTGTTGGCTAAAGTGGAAGAGGCCAAAGAAATGCTCGAAAGTTTGGTGCAGCATTTGGAGTCGGGCAACGATTTAACCTTGCCTGTTACTCGCGATTTAGGTTCACGTCATCCGCTTTCATTGGTTCGCAATCAGATTATCGAAATATTTTCGCGCATCGGATTTACGGTTGAAGAAGGACCCGAAATCGAAGATGATTGGCATATCTTTACGGCACTTAATTTTCCGGAAGAGCATCCGGCTCGCGATATGCAAGACACATTCTTTATCGAAAAATCGCCCGATATTGCTTTAAGAACACATACTTCTTCGGTGCAAGTGCGCGTGATGGAAAACAATAAACCGCCGGTTCGAAGTATTTTTCCCGGTAGAGTATTTCGCAACGAAGCAATTTCGGCACGTGCCCATTGTATTTTTCATCAGGTAGAAGGTTTGTATATTGATGAAAACGTAAGCTTTGCCGATTTAAAACAGTCTTTGATGTATTTTGCAAAGGAAATGTTTGGCGAAAATACGGGGATTCGCTTACGACCTTCCTATTTCCCTTTTACCGAACCATCGGCCGAAATGGATATCTCTTGTCATATTTGTGGCGGCGAAGGGTGCAATATATGTAAATATACGGGTTGGGTCGAAATATTAGGTTGTGGTATGGTCGATCCCAATGTTTTGGAAAACGCCGGTATCGATTCAAAAAAATATACCGGATTTGCCTTTGGTATGGGCATAGAGCGTATTACGATGTTGAAATATCAAATAAAAGATTTGCGCTTGTTTTTCGAAAATGATATTCGCTTTTTAAAACAATTTGAAAGCGCGATTTGATCGCTTTGCGACCTCTTTTACCAAAAAAAAGAGAAAAATGCTGTCTTTGTACTTCGTTTAGCCCGTTTTTAAGTGCAAAAATCAGAGAATACGACAGGATATTTTAACAATTGACAGCGCAATATATGAATCTGAGAAAATAAGCTCGTGAATACAGAGGATTAAAAATCAATACTATATAAAATAGTAAAAGAATATAAAAGGGTAATTCGTATCCTAAATAAATAAAAAATGTTAAAAACTTGCTTTGAGCTGAAATGCATGTTATTTTTACAGCGTCTAAATAAGGAAAGACATAACTGTTAATAGTTGTAGTTTTTTTCATATTTTTTTATTTGGTTAAATGTGTTTATATGCTGAAGAAACCGCTTGCATCCCCTGCAACGGTTTCTTTGTTTTTAGCCTATTCGTCACCTGCGAAATTTTATATAGCCCCTTGCGTTTGGCCTTTACCCGTTTGATGTAATCGAATCGCTTATCGATACCGAACCCGATTTGATGCTTTAAAATTCTTTGTCAAAATTTAAAAATATTATTTTGTTTATAAAGTTCGAATATGTATTTTTGCATCCGCTTTTAGGAAAAGCGAATACCTTTTAGGTATTGGGCCTATAGCTCAGTCGGTTAGAGTAGTTGACTCATAATCAATTGGTCCCTGGTTCGAGCCCAGGTGGGCCCACAAAAAGTAGAGCAATCTACATCATAAAACCACTTAATACATTGGTATTGAGTGGTTTTTTTATATCCGGATTTAACTACTCGATCAGGTTTACCATTGGAGTCAAAATCAAACAAACGCAATTTTAGAATTGCATGAAATGTTCTACATTTACACTTTAAAGCCGAAGGCATTGAAAAAGTAAAGAAAGAATGAAAAAAAGAGATATACTGCTTATTTTTATTTTGATTGGTGGGCTTACGGCGACTGCACAAAGGTTTAGCTCCATCAATTATTTAAACGATAGCAGCGAACGTGAATTATTTTTTCGGATAGAAAGCGCGTCTTTTATCAAAAACAACGAATATTTTAATGCTTTTTCAAGGGGATTTACGGGTATTGGTTTTTTCGCGAAGCCCAGTATTGACTATTATTTTTCAAAAAATACGAAAGTCTCGGCAGGAGTATATTTGCTCAAATACAGCGGTTTAGATTATTTCTCGCAAACGATACCTCTTTTTACGGTTCAGCATAAACTGAATAAAAACCTCGAGTTGGTTCTCGGTAGTTTATACGGAAATCTTAATCATCAATTGGAAGAGCCGCTTTTTGCTTTTGATCGCTACTATCAAGATCAGGTGGAGTATGGACTACAATTGCTTTATAAAACAGCGCGTGTTCAATCGGATATTTGGTTGAACTGGGAAAAATTTATTGAAGTTAATAGTCCTTATCAAGAAGAGTTTGTATTTGGAAATTCCACAAATATCAGGGTTTATCAATCCAATAAATTAAAGATAGCGTTTCCGATACAGTTTTTGTTTATGCATAAAGGCGGACAAATCGATGCGTCTCCCGATCCTGTATCTACAATATTCAATGGTATATCGGGGCTAAAAATGAACTACCAACTTAAAGCGGATGAAACCATTGCTTTTGAACCGCTTTTATTTATTTATCGAGGGGTTGCTTTACCGGATACGGGCATCAATTCGCAGCCTTATCAAAATGGAAATGCGATGTATTTTAAAGTCCATTATACGAACAAACAACTCCACGGGATGTTGGGTTATTGGAAAGCCCATAAATTTATCGCTCCCCGAGGAGAGTCTTTATTTCAGTCAGTGTCGAGTTGGGATCCCGAATTTGCGCAAGAAGATCGGCAGTTGATCACCGCAAAATTGGAATTCAATAAGCAAATCGCACCTTCTATAAATCTTGTTTTAAAAGCCGATGCCTATTATGATATTGATAATCAAGATTTCGCTAA
>JBFHQD010000201.1:0-5679 GCA_041592395.1 Bacteroidales bacterium
GCAAGATTTCAATAAACCTGGACGAGGACATCTGTTTATTCAAATCAATTCGGGAATAGTCAGCACAGTACCACCATTCTACGCGGAGCATAAAAAGACCGTCCCTAAACGAAATCTGGTAGTGCGAATGTATAGAAAACCTTACTGATTGCTCATTTTAAGTCAACACAGTAAAAAAAGGAGCGTAAAGGAATAGAACAAAAAAATGAACCCCGATTAACGATTAACGAAAGTAGATTTCAAAAATAATTGTTAATCAGTGTTCTTTGTGCTGTGCCGATTTTGTAAGCCCGATTACTTTTCCTCAAGAATGAAAGCCAATTAATGTTTCTCTGCTGGAGAATAAGGCAAATGCGAATCATGCAATATGATCATCAATTTACCATCTTCATTTTTGGTATAAGCAAAAGAATATTCGACTTTTACTTCATCTCCGCCTTGTTCTGGGGTAAAATAATAATTCCCCATTGCAACAGCAATATTGCCATTGATTTTGGTTCCAATATTTTCCCAGCGAACACTAGACCAAGGTTTTATTGCAAATCCATGATCTTCAGGATAGTTTTCATTTCCTGCGACAAAATAAGATAGCGCACCTTCTAAATCTGTTCTGAATTGCTTTTCAGAGGCCATCGTTGGTTTAAACAAAACCGTCCCTTGATCGTAATTATAAAATTCATTGATATGGTTAAGGGCAGTAGCTTTGTAATCTCCTTTTTCTAGATACACTTCCCCTATTTTTACTATTCCTTCACCCCAAGCTTTTTGTGCATCCAAAACTTCTTGCTCGCTAATAGTTGCCGCCGATAGGGTTAAAGTTTGTGTTTGTTGATCCTGTGGTTTTTGATTGCAGGATGTGAATCCCAATGTCAGGAAAATCGCTAGAGTTGCTAGGATAAAAGCTTTGTTGAAATTAATTCTTAAATTTTTTGTTTTCATCTTTTTAGGTTTATTATTTTCTCTACTCTTTTTAGGATTTTTGAGAATCTCCTTTTTATTGGTGTATACGTTTAATCGTATTGTTTTTTTTCGTTTGTTTAATATTTACCAAAGATACGAAAGCCAGGCGTATTGCATAGGTTTGGATCAATCAATCGACTGAATGAAGACGGTAAAATTGTAATTTTCCAGGTCGTATAGCCGTTTTATAGGCGTAAGATCGTGTAGTTCGATAAAGAAAAGGAAGGGTGATAAAGCTTAGGGCTGGCATAAGAATTCGGCAAAACCTAAGACCTTACCTCTTTTTAGAGTACTTCAGGATTTGCAATATTTGTTAGGTTTCCGTTTATATAATTCATTACATTTTCAAATGCTTTTCCGAAATAAAGCTCTAATCCATTTCTTTCTACATATCAAAAGTGAGGTGTGCAAATCACCTGAGGAAGTTTTAAGAGTTAGAAATCTTTGTTGTAATTGGGCACTTCATCATACACATCAATTCCGGCAAAGGTCGGGTTCCCCATTTTTAGACTTTTTAATAGAGCGCCTTTTTCAATAAGTTCAGCGCAGGAAAGATTGATTAAGGTTGAATTTTCTTTCATCGCCATTAAATCATTTGCTTTAACAATGCCTTTTGTATTCTTTTTTTTTAATCCTTTTTTTATTGTAAATCAAGTCTTTCTATTCCTGATTATAAATAGGGGATTCAAAATCATAAAAAACGGGATAAAAAAATTGGAATAATTGATATATCAATTATATTTGTATCAAATATAAAAACATGAAAGTGCCATCGAAAACAATATTTTTTACCATCGAGAAAACGATAAAAAGTTACCGTAAATTTTCGAAAAACAATTTTTTAAAGGTCGTTGATGATATTACGGTTGATCAAAAATTAATTCTTCAATACCTCAACGATTATCCGGAAATGAGTCAGAAAGAAATAGCGGAATTGGTTTTTAAAGACAACGCCTCATTAACCCGAATGATCGATAGTATGGTCAATAAGAAAATACTCAAGCGTTCTATGCATGAGGACGATCGAAGAAGGTATAAAATCAATATCACTTCCAAAGGAAAATACATTTTAGACAAATTAGCCCCTGTCATTATCGATAACAGAAAAAAAGCATTGGCTAATGTGTCGGAGCAAGAGTTGGATCAACTCGAAAAAACGTTGAATAAAATATTAGCAAATCTGAAGTAAACATGAAAAAAATAAAAAAACGCTTTCTTATCATACTGTGCGCTACACTTATATTTGGAGCCGGCAAAGCACAAATTTATCCTGATGCCAATTGGGCGAGAGCTGAAAATCCGTCGGAAATGGGATGGGGCGAAACAGAGCGTTCCGCTTTTACTCATTATCTAATTGACAGTACCCATATAACGGGATTGCTTATTATACATAAAGGACAAATAGTGCTTGAATATGGCGATATCGAAGAAAATAGTTATATAGCATCGTGCAGAAAAAGTGTCCTTGCTTTATTGTATGGAAAATATGTCGAAAATGGCGTAATCGACCTTGATAAAACGCTTGGAGAGTTAAATATTAATGACGTATCTGAGCTTCTCCCTATTGAAAAGACAGCTAAAATTCGCGATGTGATTTCAGCCCGATCCGGCGTTTATTTACATGGATCTAATGGAGGTGATCTTCGCAATTTTGCACCCGAAAGAGGATCGGTAAAGCCCGGAGAACACTGGTTATATAGCAATTGGGACTTTAATGTTGCAGGATATATTTTTGAACAAGAAACAAATAAATCGATCTTCGATGAAGTTGAAAATCAGCTTGCTATACCTTTGCATATGGAAGATTGGGACAAGTCGCTTCAGCAAAAAATGGGAAACTATGAGGTCTCGAAATTTCCGGCATATCATATGTGGTTTTCCACCAGAGATATGGCTCGCATGGGATTGCTTATGCTAAGAAAGGGGAAATGGAAGGACAAACATCTAATCCCTGAATCATGGATAAATGAAGTCATCACACAGCGAACTTCGTATAGCGAAGCCCAAAAAAGCGCTCCTGTTTTAAAAAAGGATGGTTTGGATTTGGGCTATGGATATATGTGGTGGTTGATAGAAAATACGAATGATTACAGAATGAAAAATGCCTACTCAGCTCAAGGGGCTATTGGTCAAAATATTACGGTCTTTCCGGAAATTGATGCTGTATTGGCTTTTAAAACCAAAAGTGTTTATAGAAGAAGAAACTCTATTCAAACACAAATGAATATCATAAAAAAAGCCGTAGAAATTTATCAGCCCAACAAAAACGATTGAGAACAATAAATGATAGATAATGAAAACATTCAAACTACTCCTTTTCCTTTTTATGAGTACACCCTGTTTATTTGCACAGCAAAATATAAAAAGTGAAAAACAAGTGCAGCAAAAGGAATATTTACTTGATAGAGAATATCTTATCGCTTTTCTGGATACCATTTGGCAGGCCGAACAAAATCCAATTAGATCGCGCGATTCGATGATTGACAAATACGGTGTGGACTCAGAACAGGCTGAGAAATACCAAAAAATATACAAGCAAAATCATGTGCTAAACGAGAAAAAAATAAGAAATTTACTCGACACTTACGGTTGGCCTGAAAAGGAGTTAAGCGGAGAAATGGGTAATTGGACGATTTGTAATGTTATTCAACATGCCGATAATGAAATCCGTTTAAAATACCTCCCGATGATGAGACAAGCCGTTGCTGACCAAAAGCTAGAAGCTCGTTTTTTGGTAAGGGCAGAAGATAGAATAGCCACTGAAAGAGGCGATTTGCAGATTTATGGCGGACAAATGAAGTATTATCCCGAATCAAAAACCTTTAATGTTTGGCCGGTTTATGATCCCGTTAATATCGACAAAAGACGCGCCAAATTAGGACTTGAGCCCATTGCGCCTTACCTGAAAAGAAGATTTAATTTTGAGTGGAATCTTGAAGAGCAGCTAAAAAGAACTGCGGCTTTTGAAAAAGAGAAGCAGAATAAAAATTAATAGGCGCTCTATGTTTAAGGCTTTTTGCAGCTAGTTATTTGGCGTTCTTTCATCGAATTTAAAGCTTATTGCAATAACCCGAAAAGAGAAATCCGCTACTTTTAATCAATATACCTGAATTAAAAAGCCCAAAAGAAATTTGATGTTCTTTTGGGCTTTATCTTTTTTATACGCTGATTTCCAGCTGTGATTCAGCATTTTTTAAAGCTAATTTTTTTGAGGCAAATCCCAATCCATATCAAATCGCGCTTTTAGATAGGGTTTTAATGGTCCCAGACCAATTTCGGCTCTGCGCTTGTCAACGAATTCAGGATCTTTAATCGGATAAAGTTCGCGCTTAAGATTTTCGAACTTGATTTGCGTTCCATACAATTGTTCCTTTCCTTCTTCAACCAATAAACGATCGCGCATTTTGGCATAGCGTAGGGCTTGGGCTTCTCCTTTTTTAAAGGCTTGTTCGAGTAAAGGAAAATATTTTGCACGGACTTCATAATTTGAATGGTTGATGATAAGCGCGGCTCCGGCAGCAGCATATTCCGTGACTTCCGATGCCGTTGGCCAACCGTATTTATCAAGAAGTTTTAGCAGCATATCTTCGTTTTCTTTTTTGTTTTTTGCTTCCATATCAAGTATAGGGAATATGGCTGGCGTGCTAAAATACCCACCGTTGTCGATGTATTTTTTTCTTTCGATATTTCCGATATACATAAGCCCTTGGTCTTTAATAATCATCCTAAACAAAGCTTTAGCAAAAGCCTTGTTTTTAATGGGTTCGTTTTTGGTTTCGTATTTGCGTATTTGGTCATTTTCAATCTTTTCCCATTTTGGATTATCGATAAGACTTAAAAAATCGGGATCGTATAAAGCATTTAAAGAGGAGTCGTTTTGGAGCGCTATATTCAAGAAATAAAAGGTGGTGTCGCTCATTGCGGTGTTCCATAAAAGGGCTGTTGTTGATGCAATTTTATACGATACCTCGGCTGTTGGTTGTGCGGCCATGGATTCGGCATATTTCATGAGTGCAGGCATTAGCAGTCCTTCGTTTTTTAAGCTGTCGCCTAAGCGGGTATTGTCTTGTCCATAAGCAAACGGTATAATGACCAGCGCTAAAAAGAGTGTACTTAGTTTTCTCATTTCGTTTTCAATTTAAGTAATACAAATGAATTTTATATAAATTTAGCTTTCTGCGATAAATTCCACTAGTTCTCCGGCTCTTTATAGATGTACTTAAAGCCCTGATATATGGCGATTAAGGGAACGGATCGGTGGTCTTCTTCTTCAAAATAGTTAATTTCGATATTTGACTTTCCGGCAGACTTATCTTTCAATAAAGTATAAAGCAAGTCATGTCTTTTTTTATTTCTTTCGTAATTACGCGCTCCTTGATTGGCAGTAGCTATATATAGTTTTTTGTCTAGTGATACCGGAGAAATACTTTCAATTTTCGCATGCATCATTTCTTCATCCCACCATATACTGGGATCAATAGTCATAAAAGCATCGAAGCTGCTGTTTTTGTCCATATACGCATTTAAGGTAAGAAGACCTCCTAAAGAATGACCGACAAGCGTTCGGAAAGCTTCTGTTCTATAATGCTTGTCGATATAGGGAATGAGTTCTTGCTCAATAAAATTTAAAAAGTACCTTCCGCCGCCCATTGTATTTGGGCGCTTGGTCTTTATTTTTGTCACTGTAAAATCGCGTTCGCGGTCGCTATTTTCTATGGC
>JBFHQD010000202.1:0-5650 GCA_041592395.1 Bacteroidales bacterium
TAAACGCGTAACCCAGTCTAATCTTCCAACCACCAATCGCGACTGTATCGCCGCCAAAAGAAATTCCGCTTTCTGTCATTAAGCTGGCGGCTCTTTTCTTTCGTTCGCTGCTTAAACTAGGGCTGCGCTCTTTGCAATCGCTTACCCTAGGCTACAAATCTTTTGCACCTACGGCGCAATGCTCAATCATCACTCATTAACTCCCTAACCCCCCCGCTCGCGCGCGTTTGCAACGCGTGCACTTAACACAGATGGTTTCCCCGCTCGCGCGCGTTTGTAACGCGTGCAAATAACACAGATGGTTTTGTTTTATCACGCGTTACAACCGATCCGTCGGAAGACGGAGAGCTCAGCGCAGCTAAACGCGCGATAGCTTTCCAGCGCAGCTAAACCCGCGTTTAGCTTTTCAGGGTAAGTTAAATTATGCAATTAAAATATTGACATTCATTCATAGGATTATTATTTTTAGATTCAAAATTACAATACTCTTTCCATGTCGGAAAAATACAAAATAAGAGAAAAGGATCATGCTTATTTTCTAACTATGACAATTGTTGGTTGGATAGATTTGTTTACTAGACCAAACCATAGATTGCTCCTTGTGAATGCGTTAAAATATTGCCAGCAAAACAAAGGATTAGAATTGTATGCTTATTGCATCATGCCAAGCCATCTTCATTTAATTGCAAAGTCTGTCGGGCAAGATACGTTAAGTGATATAATTCGTGATTTTAAAAAATATACTTCCAAAAAATTGATTGAGCAAATAAGTGAAGATCCCGAAAGTAGAAAAGAATGGTTATTGGAATATTTTATGCAAGAAGCTGAAAAGGTCAAAAGAAATAAAAACTATAAAGTTTGGCAAGATGGCAACCATTCAGAAGAGATATTTAGCAATAAATTTTTTTATGAGAAACTTGACTATATACACAAAAATCCTGTGAAGAATTTGATTGTAGAACATCCCGAAGATTATCTGTTTAGCTCAGCTAGGAATTATGCAGATTTAGATGCCTATTTAGACATTGTAATTGAATCGAGTAGGTTGATAAGCTATAAATGACCCCCGCTCGCGCGCGTTTGTAACGCGTGCACTTAACACAGATGGTTTTGTTTTATCACGCGTTACAACCGATCCGTCGGAAGACGGAGAGCTCAGCGCAGCTAAACGTGCGATAGCTTTTCAGCCCTTTGCGTACCTTTTGCCAAGAATAACTTTTTGGGAGTGGTATATCTTTTTGAGTTTCTTTAAACGCGTAACCCGATCTACCTAAAATCGATACGAAAAATAAAACCCATATTCATCTGAATTGGCATACGGAACCAAAGCAACACCTTCCGCTTTCTTAAAAGGATTGAAATTTTTAAGTGGTTCAAAATAATACACCAAACGGGTTACAGCTATACCAATTCCTGCACCTACCAACACATCCGAAAACCAATGCTTATTATTCAACATTCGAAAAGTGCCTGTAGTAACGGCAAAAGCATAGCCCGAATAAGCCACCAAAGGTGCTGTTTCAGAAAATTCGTTATACACAACAGCGGCATTGGTAAAGGCCAAGGTTGTATGCCCGGAAGGCATAGCATAATCAGAACCATTGGGGCGGGTTTTCCCGATTATACCCTTCAACGATTGTGTAATTCCAGCGCTGATAGCATTCGAAATCAGTAAATACTTCGTTTGATCGAACCAATGGTTTTTACTTTTTATACGCAGTATATCGGCTAAATAAAGTGTAGCTACCGGAGCATATTGCGCATAATCATCTATAGACACTTGATAGTTGCTGCCAACGGCATCGCGCATATCTTGGTTCAGGTTATGTTCAAAATCGCTACCACTCAATAGCACACCGGCACCAATTAATGCCACAGGAAAAATGCTTTTTTTATAGATCGTTTTTGTAGAGATACTATCGGTATTTTGTCCTATAGCGGGCAAAGCAAAAGTTAAAAAAATAAGTAGAGAAATAATTCCTTTTCGCATAGTTAGATAATTAGTCGGACGCCACCCAATTCTTCGATATGATAAGGGAATTTATTTCCGGGCACACCAATAAACATAAAGTTAGGAAGTATATTCCATTTCTTAGCTAATTCATGTATAAGTTCCGGTCCAAAATTACCTTCAACTATCACAAAATCGATGGTCATTTCCGGATACAAGCGATTTAAAAAATGCAAATCTGCTTTTAAATTTACAGGTGGTTTTTCACCTTCTTTCAGCACCGTAACAATCTTTACCTTACGCGTTTGCTCATTACGTAGGATATAAAGCATTACCTTATTCAAATTGTCGATATGATCGCCTTTGGTAAAAAAAACAAACTCTTGCGAATTGATTTTTTGAATAAGTTTGATGATATTCATATCCAATTTCCGAACATTTCTTGTAATTGGATCAACCATATAATGAACGACCTTTATAACGGCTCTAAGGACACTAATCCTATTCAGCATAATGATAATTAAAACGATAGTGGGAACAAAATAATCCATAAAAATGGAGAAATTAGAAAGCTGATCTTCTTCCGGTTCCATTTTAATATTCCCCACCAAAGCAATGATTACGGCTATCAAAGCAATGATTAAACTATACCAAGGCGCAATCTCGGGGCGTGGCAATTTTGCTCTTCGTATTTTTAAAAAGATATTCCCAACGGCAAACAATGCCATTACCGATAGAAAAGAAATGGTATAAACCCCCGCTAAAATGGCGACCTTCCCTTTGGTAATAATCAATACGGAAACATTGAGTATTAAGAACATGAATATAATTCGAGACGAACTCCCTCTTTTATTCTTTTTCAAGAAAAAGGGAGGTAAAATCCGGTCGAGTGTCATACGCTCCAGCAATCCGGAAACCCCCACATAAGAAGTTAAAACGGCACCACTCAATACCAACACGGCATCCACAGAAACAATAAAAGCCAGCCAGCTTCCGCCCGATATATCACCCATATGCGACAGCAAAGTATTTCCGTACAATTCTTTTACTTCGGGAATAGGAACGATAGACAAGGCAAAAAAGGCCATTAAAGGATTTAAGACACTAACAATGATCCACATATTCCGAAGTGTTTTAGGAAATACGCCTCGCTCCTGCTCTTCAACAAAGTTGGCTGAGCTTTCAAATCCGGAAATACCCAACATGGAGACAGAAAATCCTAAGAAAATAGCAACCCAAATACTTCCGCCGTTTACAGGCAGCCTCCAATTCTCTCCAAACTGACTAAATCCGTGCTGAAACAGAAAATAAACAATGGCTCCCGACAAAATGACCATCGACATCAGGTGAAAAAGAAAGATAACAATAGCCACCAAAGAAGATTCTTTAATACCGATAATGGTCAATCCTGCAAAAAATAAAAGCACTAAAATAGTAGCCGTAATCACTTCAATTTGAGGAATAATGATATGTAAATAATGCATGGCTTCGTTGGCCGAAATTACCGAGGTAGCCATATACGACAAGATGGTAAGCGCAGCAGCAAAAGAAGCGGTATTCTTGCTTGTGGTATTGAGCAAAGCATTGTATGCACCTCCATTTAAGGGCAATGCGCCTACTACTTCGGCATAAATTTTACGAAATAAGTAGAGTACAAAAGCAACGATTAATAAGGTTATCCAGGCATATTGTCCGGCGTAAATAATAGAGAGTGCAGAAACATATAAAACAGAAGAACTGATATCGTTGCCACTAATCGCTGTGGCCGGTAGTTCAGTTAATTTTTTGTGAAGTTTAACTTTCATAACTGAGATTTCAGGCGGCAAAGTTAGTAATGAATCTTAAATAGCCTTAAAAAATCACGCTTTAAATACATCCCATTAGAATACAAAAGGACAGGTTAATCTTTCTTATAAAAATTTAATAAAAGCGGAAAATCAGGAATTTTATCCACATTAAACCAACGGATCTCCTCGTTTTTCCTAAACCAAGTCATTTGGCGCTTGGCATAACGGCGCGAATTGGTTTTTACTTTGTCCACTGCCCACTCAAAAGATTCTTGTCCGTCGAGCCACAAGAAAAACTCTTTATAACCCACTGTATTTAGTGCGTTTAACTCTTTATAAGGATATAGCGACTTCACTTCGTCGAGCAAACCTTTTTCAAGCATTTTATCGACTCTTAAATTAATTTTTTCATTTAAAAGCGCTCTATCCTGCTCCAATCCTATCCAATGAATCGTAAAATCACGTTTTTTCTTTTGCCCTATACGCAAGTCGGAATAAGGCTTTCCGGTTGTTAAACAAACCTCAAGTGCCCGAAGTAATCTTTTGGGATTTTGCTTATCTATTTGCAGATAAAATTGAGGGTCGAGCTTTTCCAATTGCTGCTGCAGCGCTTCAATTCCTTCGTTATCGTATAAACGTTTCAGATTCATTCTAACTTCTTCTGAAGCATCGGGCAAATCATCAATACCAAAAGCAAGCGCATCCAAATACAAACCCGAACCGCCCACAACAACAACAGTATCTTTTTCTATAAAAAGCGTTTCTATAAGAGCCAAAGCATCTTGCTCAAAAGAAGACACATTGTAATTATCGTGAATGGATAAATTGCCAATAAAATGATGTTGGGCTTGATTCAGCTCTTCTTTAGTAGGTGTAGCCGTTCCAATATTCATTTCGCGATAAAACTGACGCGAATCTGCTGAAATTATTTCCGTTTTCAGAAAATTGGCCAATTGAATGGCAAAAGCCGTTTTTCCAACAGCTGTTGGACCGACAACAAAATAAACCGTCTTTTTGTTCATCGTGCCTTTTCTATGTCGATCACTAATTCATTAAACTGCTCTACAAACAATTCCCAACTGTATTTCTTTTTATAGGTTTTGATGTTTTCTGAAAATGCTTTGGCTCGATTGTTTGTATAAAAGTCGTGGATATACGAAGCAATTTCTTCCGAATCAAGACCGGAGACATAGCCCACTTTTTGATGCGGAACCAATTCTGGAAGTCCGCCCACATTAGTAACCAATATCGGTTTATTAAAATGATAGGCCACCTGAGTAACACCACTTTGCGTGGCATTTTTATAAGGTTGAACAATTAAATCGGCCGCAGCAAAAAAACGAGGTATTTGACTATCCGTAATAAACGAACTAAAAAACAGCACGCGATCTTTAATGCCAAGCGAATCTACCAAATCAAAATAAGGTTTTGAATCGCTATAAAACTCTCCGGCCACAATCAATTTTACTTTTAAGTCTTTTAATTTCGGACTTGCCATTGCTTTCAAAGCAAAATCCAAGCCCTTGTATTCGCGAATAAACCCAAAAAACAAGAGATAATTCCAATCCGAATTCAAATCCAGTTTGTCCAAACCGGCTTTACGACTTAATCCTTCCCCAAAATGATCGTATAAGGGATGCGGACTCATTCTAATTGGTTTTTTGTAATCAAAAGTTTCTAAATCCTTTTTTACGGATTGAGAAAGGACCAAGAAAGCATCCATCGCTTTTACAAAATACTTCGAAAGCAAACAATCGCCGATGCGTTGCTCGTGAGGCAAAACATTATGAGCCAAACCGATGCATTTCGTAATATTATTTTTTCTGACTATCCTTGCTATTGTTCCTAAAGCCGGTGCCATAAAAGGAATCCAAAATTTAAAAATAAGTAAATCGGGTTTTTCCCTTTTTAA
>JBFHQD010000203.1:0-5578 GCA_041592395.1 Bacteroidales bacterium
ACTTTCTTATCCAGCTCAACCGTCTGTTTTAATAATTGTTTTTCCTGTTGTGCCGTTTTATATTTGGTTTGAAGTTCGAGGATTTGTTTCATATTATTTTCGGCCAATAGGCTATCCTTTTTAAACTCGTACTTTTCTAGGAGTAGATAAGCTTCATAATCATTTCCTAAGGCCGCATTATACTTTGCTAAATACTTTAAAGCTTCAATTTGAAGTTCAATTGCATTTGCTTTAATTGCATTTTCGCTCGCTTTTTTTGCAATGCTTAGACCCAAATTAAATTTCTTTTGTCGGTACAAGAAATCGCAAAAACTTATACACGTAAGAGCTACTTCGTTATAGTTCTGCGCTAATTCATGTTTTCGGATGGCCGATTCATAAAGCGTTCGACTTAAATCAATATTACCAAGACTATCGTTTGCTATTGCTAAATTATGTTCCACATAAGGAATATACCGTGTATATCCCGCTTTAGTATAGCCGGCCAATGCTTTTTCCGAACTGTTTAACGATTCTTTATAGCGTTTAAGATGGATGAGTACAGATCCAATATTGCCTTGCGTAACCATAATTCCGAACGTGGAATTTTCTTTCTTATAGATATCCAAAGCACGTTCGTAGAATTCTAAAGTACTGGCGTATTGCTTTTGTTTTTTATAAACTACACCCATATTGCCCAAAGTCATTGCTACGCTGTAAGGGTCGGTATTTAAAGATTCATAAATAGCCAAAGCTTGAAAATACATCTCCAACGAATTTTCATTTTCTCCTTTTAGGTCGTACACGATACCCAGATTATTTAGACTCGACGCAATATTTGATGAGTCCGCTATTTCATAAGCAAGAGCCAAAGATTGTTTATGAAAATATTCGGAAGAATCCAATTGCCCAATACCATCGAATACATTTGCTAATGCATTATAAGCCGATAGAATACTTTTCTTATCCTTTAATTCTTTTGCCTCTACAATAGCTTGCTTCGAAAAGATAAAGGCACTATCAATATGACTATTCTTATAATACCAAGCCAATTCATTCAACGAATTAATTCGGTCTGCTCCCTTTTGAACCGCAATAGCGCATTTGAGGCTATCAATCTCCTTTTGCTGTGGAAAAGTTTGTAGGCAACAAAAAACAAGCAGTAAAGTAATATATATCCTTATGTAATGACTCATGCCTTCTTGTAAAAAAAACGGTAATATAGAAATAATGTCAATTAAAATATAATTAGCTCTTATTTAATTTATTAATGGCTTCCAGTTTATTATGGACGCGTAATTTCCTGTAGCAATTTTCAACATGTTTACGCACAGTGCCACAACTAATAAATAAATTATCGGCTATTTGTTCATAACTGTTGCCACGACTTAGATGTTCAATTATTTCTATTTCTCTTGCAGTAAGGTTATACTCTTCCGCTATATTCTGCTCTATTTCTTTTTTATTATTGCGAATTAGCTTTAACGATTTTCTGGCCATTTCTTTACTCATTGGAGCGCCACCTTCAATAGCTTCGTAAATCGCTTTATGAATCATTGCCGGTGGTTCATCTTTTAATAAATAGCCAGTTGCACCCACCATTATCGCATTAAATAAATATTGCTCATCAGAAAATACAGTACTCATTACTATTTTAATATGAGGCCATCGTTTTGTTATTCTTTCTGTGGCTGCAATCCCATCAAGCTGTGGCATGTAAATATCCATAAGCAGGACATCAATATTATGATCTTTTTGCAATAGATCAATAATTTCATTGCCATTAGCAGCCATATGTTTTACTTTCATTTCAGGCGCTAATTCTACCTTTTCTTTTAAAGCACTTGCCAATTGGGGGATATCTTCTACAATACCAATTTTAATCATCGTATAAAATTTAAGACCAAATTACGGTAAAGTATACGAACAAACAAATACGCAATTCTTCGTATTGATGCTAAGATTCAATCATACCATATTTGTAGCATAAAATAAAATGCATCATGAAAATATTCAAGATCGCCTTTAATAGTATGCTAATCCTATTCTTCATTTCTTCTTGTGACTTAACCAATGGAGAAGTCGAAAACATCTGTGCCAAGAACGCCCCAATAGTTTTAAATAATGAAGATAAATGTGCAAATGCTATCGGTATAGACTACCGTTTAGAATCCGGCACGTCATCGGAACAAATTACCATCAGGTTTGTTTTTGGAACGGGAAATTTTCAAATAGGATTAAATACAACATCTATCACAAACAAGACCTATTCCTACCCTGGCGAAGTGGATTTTAGTTTTCCTGAACTAAACAAAGGTGGATCGGGAACCCTAACCATTACACTTTTCGACAGAGCGGAACGGAAAATTTCAGGCCATTTTGATCTTTCGGCCGAAGCTGCTGCAAACTATACGGCGTACAACTACGTGGTAAGTGGTTCTTTTAGCAATGTCGGTTTTTAATACGGATTTATCAATCAAAAAACCCTAAATATTAAAACAATTAATTATGAAACAGATGAAGTTAAGTATTGTTCTTTTGGCTTTATTATTAGCCTCACAAACTTTTGCTCAGAAAGACTGGAGCAAAGTAGATTTTATCAAAGAATTTAAAGGCGACAAAAAAATACAAGGCGCTGTTGCCAAGTCGTTAAGAGAAAATCCGACTTTCATTAATGACTACGAGTTATCCCAATCGGCACTAATGAAAGGAAGCTCCCAAGCAGGAACGCTTCAAAAACAAGGCGTAGGATCGGTTTTTTCGGAGGCCGTTCTCGCCGGAGTTAGTCCGGAAGCACTCCAAGCCCTAAGTAATGAATTATACCAAAATTTTGCCAGCGAACTGGAAAAAGCAGGACTTAAATTAACCAATGGTGATGCACTTTTGCAATCGAAACATGCACGGGGACAAAAGTCGGGTAAAAATGTTTTTGTCGGAAAAGCAGATGGCAATTATATTTTCGAAAAGGTTGGGATGTCTGATCCCATGTATTATAGCATTAGAGAAAGATATATTTTTCGTCCGGATGGCATCAACGTCTTTTCTTCTTCAAAAGTAACGAGTGGACTGTTTTATCAAAAACTGGCTAGCCAAGAAAATGTAAACTTAATCAGTATTAGTTATCGAATTGATTTTGCAGATTTTTCAGGATCACATAAGGGACTTTCAAAAAATTCGCTTACCACTTCAGGGGGACTGGCTATAGTGCCTAAAATATCCATCGTAAATCCAAAAGGTTCCTATTCTTGGTTGGTATTTAAAGAAAATATTTACGGCAATAATGACTGGGCCACCGGATTGGTAAAAAAGAAATCCAATGATGGATCTTATTTCGGTCTTTCATCAAATGCTGATTATGCTGTAGTTGCCGACGAAGCAAAGTATATAGATGAGATAAGGAGTATTATTCTCAACCTGCAAAAAGATATCGTCCGGTTTTTGATGGAATAAAACCATTTGAAAGTTAAAATGACGTAGAAGACAAAGTTGGAATTCAGCTTTGTCTTTTTTTATGAAAATAGATAGGGATTGAGCTGCCTTTTACTCTGGTGCAATAAATGAATGTGTACAAGCACGCGTCAAGAGATGCGCGTTAACGCCTTAATTCTGCAAAGGTTAAGAAACGTGCACAAACGAAAAAACAGAAGAACGGAATAATTGAAACTCATTGCTTAGGAATTGATTCGTCTTTATAATACAGACCAATTTTTTCTCTTACTCGGTCGAGCGTATTTAAAAGCGCTAAGCTAAAGGAATGGGACATTTTTTCGCTTTCGATCTTTCCATCCTTTAAACATTGCATCACCTCTTCAATTTCGTGATAATAGCCATTACCCACATATTCAACAGCAAAATGGTCTATCAAAACCTCCTTCCGAAACAGGGAAATCGCTTTGGTGTGATGGAAATTTCGATGCATCTTTAAAGTTCCTTTTTCGCCTTGTATCCATCCTTCTGTAGGCGTGGAGCGAATTAAACTAGCCTCAAGTACAGCTGATTGTCCGCTTTCATATTCAAATTCTATTTCTATTGATTTATCAACACCGGTGGCCGCCATAATCGCACTCGCCATTATATTTTTTGGCTCTCCCAAAGTCATTACGCTTAAAAATACAGGATAAATTCCAATATCCAATAAGGCTCCACCACCAAGCTGTTTATTAAAAAGCCTTTTCTCCGGATCGGTATCGCCAATAAAACCAAAATCAGCTTTTACACGCTGTATTTTTCCTATTGATCCCTCATTAATTAGCGCCAAAACTTTCAATGTTCCGGGGATAAAGCGTGTCCAAAGCGCTTCCATTAGAAACAACTGTTTTGCTCTTGCCTTTGAAATCATTTCTTCGAGCTCTACAACATCCATAGCAAAGGCTTTTTCGCATAAAACGGCCTTGTTCGCATTTAAGCATAGCATGGTATGCGCGTGATGAAATCGGTGTGGGGTTGCAATATAAACGACATCAATATTGGGGTCTTCTGCCAGGGCTTTATAACTGTTATAGATCGTATGAGCTGCATACTGTTTCCCAAATGATTCTGCTCTATTGCCATCTCTTGATGCCACTGCATATAAAATTGCATCTTCGACCAATGCTAAATCTTGGGCAAATTTGTGCGCAATATTTCCTAAACCAATTATTCCCCAATTGATGATCTTTCTCATTTCTTTGCTTTTTTTAGAATTGGGCTTCGGTGATCAAAAGAATAAACAATTACTTAAAATAAAACGTTTGCTTTAGCAATGCCTTCGGATTTCCACCTACCTGAACCTCAAATTCACCTTCTTCCACAATCCACTGATTATCCATCCCTATACTTTCTAAGTCTTTTGCGTTTAGGAAAAAATCAATAGAGACCAATTCTCGAGGTTTTATGTTTATCTTCATAAACCGAACCAATTTCTTTATATCCGGCGAAACGGTTGCTACTTTATCTTTTAAATACACTTCCACAATTTCTTTACCTTCTCTTTCTCCAATATTCTCAATGTCTATCGAGATTTTAATTTCTTCGGCATGAGATAAGGTATCTTTGCTAAGTTTGAGATTCGAATATTCAAACTCGGTATAAGACAAGCCATAGCCAAATTCGTATTGTGGATAGAAACCGTCAAAACCCCAGTTTATATCTCTTATATCTGTTTTCTTATGATAATAGGTCAAGAAATTTCCTGAATATCTCGGATAGGTATAAGGCAATTTTCCACTTGGATTTATTTTACCGAAAAGAACATCCGAAATAGCTCTACCGCCTTCATCTCCCGGCAAATAAGCCATTAGAACGGCATCAACCAGAGGTTCTATCTCGCGAATAATTCGGGGACGGCCTTGAACCAGCACCAAAACAATGGGTTTATGCAAGGTCGAAAGTTTTTTAACTAAGTCTTGCTGCACTTTTGGAAGCTCAAGCTCGTTGATATCAGAGGGTTTTTCGGTGGCAGGAATTTCTCCGACACAAACGATGATGCAATCGGCATCTTTTGCCGCCTGAACAGCCTTATCTGAATTTAAATCTTCCAAATAATCCGTGCCTTGAACAAAATCGACTTTTTCGGCTCCTACTTCCTTTTTTATGGCTTCTAAAATCGTCAATTTAGAAG
>JBFHQD010000204.1:0-5575 GCA_041592395.1 Bacteroidales bacterium
TCTTTAATGTAAGGGGCGGAAATCATTTGTGTTTCTTCGATATACAATCCAATGTAAAAATTATTGGTTTTAATTACTTTCCCCAGTTCATTAAAAATATAACTGGAAAAATCGTGAAGGCTATCCGTTGCAAGCAACGCATTAGATAAATTAATCAAGATTTCTTGAATATCTTCAAACCTTTTTCGCACACTTATATCTCGAACTACAGAAAGTAAATATTCTTTATTACTGGTTATCAGCTTTATGTTTACTTCAACAGGAAAAGAGGAGCCATCTTTTCGTAAGTGTATACCTCTCCATATTAGTGAGTTATTGATCCTTAGGCCCTCAACTACTTTTTTAAATAGATCAATGTTAACTTGGGGATCAATATCAAAAACTTTCAAATTAAGATATTCTTCTCTTGAATAACCTAAATCCAGGCAACCTCTTTCATTAATATCTAAAAATCGACCGGATTCGGGATCAATTATTTCTATTGAATCATTGGCATTATCCAACAAAGTTCTGAAAAGCAATAAATTTTCCTCATATCTTTTCCGCTCTGTTATATCTTCTTTAACCGCCAAATAATGAGTAATTTTTCCCTTATCATTTACGATGGGCGAGATGGAAGCTTTTTCCCAATAACGCTCCCCGTTTTTCTTTCGGTTAAGAAACGCGCCTTTCCATTCCTTGCCCGACAAAATTGTTTCCCAAAGCACTTTGTATTCTGCTTGTAAGAGCTCACCTGAACTGAATACGCTGGAATTCTCTCCGATTAGTTCATTAAGTGAATATCCGCTATTATCTAATGTTTTTGGATTGCAATACTCTATATTTCCACTCGTATCTGTAATAAGAATGGAAACGGGGCTTTGCTCTACAGCCTGAGATAATTTCAATACTAATTCCTCGGCCTTTTTCCGATCGGTAATGTCTAAAACCGTCGTTAATTCAGCCGAATTATCTCCTACTGCAATTAGTTCGGCCGAAATAATTCCTATTCCAATTTCTCCCGATTTCTTTCTAAATTCGAATTCGAAAGCATTTAAGAAGCCTTGATTCTTAAACAAAGTGTTGGCACGTTTACGTTCCTCTTCATCGGCCCATAAACGTAAAATTTTTGCAGATTGTCCAATAGTTTCTTCTTTCGAATAACCCATCAATTCAACAAAAGCTTTATTCACTTCCAAAAATACCCCATCCTTATCATGTAGCGTCATTACCACAGGAGCCATATCAAAAGCAGTGTTAAATTTTTCTTCCGACGATTTAAGGAGTTCCTCTGCCTTTTTTCGGTCGGTAATATCCCATAAATAAGAAATTGTTCCTTTTACTTCACCTTTATCTTTAAAAATCTCTGTTACACCTATTTCGATATGAATTTCTGTTCCATCTTTGCGTATGGCCTTTACTTCGTAGCGATCAGGAGTTTTATCCCCCAGAATTCGCTTTTTATGCAACTTTGTAACTCGCTCAATTTCATCGGGATGCAAGAAAAACGCATGACCTTTGCCTATTACTTCTTTTTCTGCATAGCCAAATAGCTCTAGAAACTGCTTATTAACATAAACGATATTACCTTCAATATCATCAATTCCAATGCCTACATTTCCTTTTTCAACCAAATCCTTGTATTGTCTCTCACTATCAATCAATTGTTTTTCTGCTTTTTTGCGATCGGTAATGTCGTGAAAAGTTCCTGAAATCTTTTCGAATTTACCAATAGGATCGAGGTGAATATCGGCAGAAAGAGAACAAGTCAGTAAAGAGCCGTCTTTATTAATTAACTCGATTTCATGATCGTGCACACGTTCTCCGTTTTTTAAACGCTCTAAAAGAGCGGAGCGCCCATTGCCTGATCGATAAAAACCGTAAAGCGACTGCCCTAATAAATCTTCTCTTTGGTATTGATTTTTGCTTAGCAATTGAATGGATGGGCTAACTTCTATAATTGTTCCGTCCATTTTTGTTTCGAAATAAACATCTTGAATATTTTCAAAAATACTGCGGTATTTTTGTTCGTTTTTAACCACTTCTTTTTGAGCGCGTTTTAAATCCGTAATATCCAACAAAGAAACAACTGAATTATTACTCTCGGGGATCAAACCCACATTTAACTTTACGATGCGAATTTCATGGTTTGCATCGATCAAATGAGCCTCATAAGTTTCATTTATCGCCTTTTTATTTCCCAACCTTTTCAGGCTAAATTCCTTCAAACCTTCAAGACTTTCAGGAGCAACATACTGTGTCCATCGCGTGCCTATCAATTGCTGTTGGGTATAACCGGTCATGCTCACACATTGCTCATTGACGAGCACTATATGAGCATTATCGTCAACTATCATTGTAGCATTGCCCGTATTTTCGAAAATACTACGGTACTTTTCTTCACTAAAATTGAGTTGCTCCTTGGCTTTTATTCTGCTTAAAGCTAAAGAAATTTGATGGATGATAGATTCCACCAAAGGCTTATTGCTAAACTGCTTTCCTTTTTTAAACCCAAAAGAAATACCCCCAAAATATTTTTCATAAGAAATAAAACCAATAGCAAACATTTCTTCAATTCCCATTAGTTTTTCAATGCCTAAACAAACTGATTTAGATATGGTGTGCTCGGTTAACTCAAACAAGCCCTCATCTAATTGGTATAAATTTTTGCGCTCGTCTAAACTAAAACGAGACCCCCAATCATTAGCAGACACTTTTCTTCGCATAAAATCTTTGCCAAGAATGGGAATAATACTTTTTACGATAGAACGAATACCAAAAATTTTATCGGCAAATGTCATTTTTGTTCGCTCATCATAACCAACAATCATTAAATAATCAGCACCTGACATAGGATAAATAAACTTTTCGATATAATCGTAAATACCCTCTTTGGTATCAATTTCCAACAAAACGAAACTCGCATCCGTAAGTTGCTTTAATTCTTTTACTTTGGCTTGTATTTCTGCTTTTCCTTGATTTAAAATTTCCTCGTTTAATTGCTTTAGTTCACTATTCTGATCCAGTAATTGATTGCGCATACTGCTCATTTCGAACTGTGTGCTAACACGAGCCAAGACCTCTTCTGCTATGAAAGGTTTCGTAATATAATCTACACCACCAACAGCAAAACCGTGTAAGATATCTTTGGTTTTTGTTAATGCACTGATAAAGATAATGGGAATCGAGCTTTTTAGAGGGTCGTTTTTAATTCTTGTACAAACTTCGAAACCATCGATATCAGGCAAAACGATATCGAGCAAAATTAAATCGGGACTTTGTTTTGCGATAAAATCGAGCGCTTCCTGCCCGGTTTCTACACTGAATATTTCGTAACCTTGTTTTTTTAATAGTTGAGTAAGTAATTGAAGATTTTCCAACATATCTTCTACAATCAAAATCGATGCTATTGTTCCATTATTTTTCATACGATAAATATTTGCGTTATTTACAAAGATTCTTTAATCAGATATTTTCAGCATTTAAAGGTAATGTAAAAAAGAATGTTGTTCCCTTGTTTTCTTCGCTTTCTGCTCGGATTTCTCCGCCACTTTTTTCTATAAATTCTTTACACAAGATAAGCCCAAGTCCTGAACTCGGTTCTCCTTCAATCCCTTTTCTGCTCGTTTGCACATCAATTCTAAACAAGTTCTCGAGCAGTTTCGCATTCATCCCAATACCGGAATCCCGAATAAATACTTCCACTTCTTTTGCTTTAAGGCGGGCATCTATGACAATATTCCCGGAATCAGGTGTAAATTTAAGTGCATTCGAAACCAAATTTCGCACCACAGTTTTCAACACATTGGGATCAACAAAAACGGAAATAGATTCCTCAATCTTATTCTCGATTTTGATATTTTTCTTTTGTGCCGCTTGATCGAACTGTGCCAATACTTCGTTTATAACGGAAAATAATCGAAGCCGCTCTGGTTCTATCAACATTAAGCCCTGTTTAGCTTTCGCCCATTTCAATAGATTTTCGAGCAGGTCAAAAAGTTTACCAGCCGATGCTTTCATTCCCGTTGTCATTTTTTGCAAATCAGCGGTTGAGAGGCTTTCCAATTCCTCTTCCATAATTTGAGTGAGGCCAAGAAAATTATTAAAAGGTCCCCGTAAATCATGGGCTATAATCGAAAAAAACTTGTCTTTTTCGGCGTTAAGTTTGGAAAGTTCTTCTTCTGCTCTTTTACTTGATTCCACTTCTTGATTCAAGCTCGAAATAAGTTGCCGAACAGTAGAAGCCATTTTATGAAAACTCCGAGCCAAAGCGCCAATTTCATCATTCGAGGTAATAGGAATAGAGCATTCGTAATCGCCAAGCGTAATTTTTTCGGCTGCTTTTTGCAATTGAATCAAAGGTTTGGTTACAGAGCGTATAAAAAAGTAAGAAATAATTATTCCAAACAAAAACAGTAGAAAACTCATCGTTATGGAAGTTTTGCTACTTTCTTTTATCATTTTATAATAAACTTCTAAAGAGCCTATTACCGTTAAATTACCATAGTGAATAGCATTGTAGACAATCGGAACCTTTACAAAATAATAGGCTTTTTTATTGTATTCAAAAACACGCTCTTTCGCTTCTAAAAACGAATGAATATCGGCTACTTCCTGTGGATTATAAAGCGCAAAAATTTCACCTTTTAAATTTTGAGCAACGAGTAAGACAATATTGGTATCCTTCTTTGCAATCGTAATAGCCTCTTGTATAAGGTTAGAGTTATCCAAATTCAAGCCGGCACCAATACCAAACGAAATTAAATGCGCCTTATCAGAATATTTGGTTTCTACATCATGTTTTAAATGTTCCTTTTTTAATACCGGATAATAAGTGAAAATTAAAATACTGAATAAGAGCAGGGTAATAAAAAATCCGCTAAGCAATTTAAGGCGAAGTGATAAATTCGACATCGTTAATCCTATGCGCTGTATAACAGTCATTTACGATGGTTTAATTGGATTAATTCAATAATTGTTCTAAGTTAATAAAAATCGTCCCCTTTTCAAAATGCGCCTTAAAGTAGAATCATACAAACTTAAGCAATTTATTCCCAAATGGAAGTAAATCCGGCCTCTTCTTCAACGGAAATTAGTATGTGTTGGTTTTAATTGAGTATATGTAGCCTTTTGAGGTTTCAACGTAGAGTAGGAGCTCCAACGGTGCGGTAAGCAATAGCCTCGAGCGCAGCTCGGGGAAAATGTGTGTAGTATTAAAATAATAGTTTTTGTATTGATAAAAAACAAAAGATTTCAAGGATTAGTCGGAGCACCAAAGGTGCGGTAAGCAATAGCCTCGAGCGCAGCTCGGGGAATAAGTGTGCTGAAGAGAAAATAGCGCCAAAGGTGCGAAATAGCTAATCCCAAACATAACGTTCGTCAAATTCAATATCATATTCCTTTAAAAACAATATATATTCCTCCTTAAACGATAATTGTCGATGATGCTCCCGCTGATTTGTAATGGAATATAATTTGATTTCGCACCTTTGGTGCTTTTGTTTTATTTCAATTCTTGCCCTGCGCTTTGCACAGGGCTAATGATTCCCGCTCCTTTGGAGCTTTTTAAATTTTATTGGTATTAGTATGAGCACCA
>JBFHQD010000205.1:0-5571 GCA_041592395.1 Bacteroidales bacterium
AGCAATTTTATACTCGCCAAAAAGAAAATTACGAAAATAAAAAGCCGATTTCCGACAGTCAAAAAATTATCGACGAAGCATTGGCTCGCATCAAGTCTCGCGAAAAAGAAGCGGCAAATAAAGAAGGAAAACCGTCGACTCCTCCGCCCAAACCCGAAAAAGAGCGTGTTAAAACTCCCGAAGCTAAGCCGAAAACGGTTCCTGCTCCTCCGCCGGTTAAAGAAGAAACGCCAAAACCTACGGTTTCACATCCGGTTTCCGAACCTCGGTTTCCATCTGAGACTCAAGCAAGATCGGCAGCTGAAATCCGCGAAGAAAGAAGCGCTCAAAAACCTGTTGTAGAGCACAAACCGAGCGAAAAAAAACAAACAATCCCCGTTACCGAAAATATGCCGGAACGAGAGTTTCCTCCAAAAAAAAGAAAAGAAGATCAACATTCCGAAACGCCCCCTCCTATCGAAACCGATATTCGGGTTAAAAGAAGGTATTTCTTTAATATTTTCGGGATGGTTTTACTCACCCTTGTTTTGATCGTAATTATTTATTTTACTTTCTTTGTTGAAACGGATAATAAAGCCAAAGGAATTGTTCAGAAACCGGCCGGTATGAGAACAGAAGCTCCGGCTAAAATTCAATCTGATCAATCCGTTGTTGACGATAAAGAAGCCCTAAATAAGACCAAAGAAATTGATGCGGAAGCATTAAAAACGGAAGAAATAAGCGAAGAAACGCCCAATCCGGAAACAGAAATCGTTGAAACTACAGAAAAAGCTAGTGCTAAAACAGCCGAAAAGGAAACCAAAACCTCTTTTTGGACTTGGCTTTTCACAAAAAAGGAAGTGAACGAAATAGAAGAGCCTAAAATTGCGGAACAAGAAAGCGCTCCACAAAAAATAGAGAAAGCCGAAACCACAAAGCCGGCAACGGAGGCAAAACCTTCGTTTTGGGATCGCCTTTTTGCTAAGAAAAAGGTGCCGAAAGCGAGTAAAGAAAAACCTAAGTCTGTAGAAAAAGAACAAAAAACTGCCATTGCCGAACCGGTTATAAATGAAGATAAAGAACCTATCGAGGTAAAACCAGAACCTACACAAATAACAGAAAATCAAGGCGCTGAGAAACAGTTGTCGACAGAAACAGCATTAGACGAAGAACCGGCAATTGAAGAAGAACCGAACGAGCAAGCCTTATTAAATACAAGCTCAAGATCGGGTTCTGCTTTGCGTCTTTCCAAAGGGGATATCCAATTTCCGGCCTATTTTGTGGCTTGTTACGCTGTTAAAACAGAAGATTATGCGCTAGTGAAAATTAATCAACTGAAGAGAAAAGGATTTGATGCTTGTTATTATTGGATACCGGATTTTGTTCCTAACGGCAATCCTTATTTTAAAGTTGTAATTGGGCCATTTTCCACATCGCGAGAAGCTTATCGCAAGCTAACACCCGTGCAGGAATATGCTGAATTTGATGCTTATGTAATCACTCTAAAATAAAAAAGCGGCATAACCGCTTTTAATTATTCTTTATCCTTTTTCTTATTAGAGTCTTCATCATCATTGTCAGAAATGCCTTTTTTAAACTCTTTAACACCCGTTCCTAAACCTTTCATCATTTCCGGAATTTTCTTACCGCCAAATAATAAAAGAATAGCAATTACAATTAAAGCCATCGACCAAATGCCGGGCATGGCTAATAAAACAAACAGTTCCATAATGTCAAGTTTTTATCCTCTTGCAAAGATATAAAAATACTTAGATTTAATAATGTGTAAAACGCTTTGAATTTTAGAAATCGCTTTAATTCGTAATTTGCTGAACATGTGTCATTTGCAAAGCGATTAAAAAAATCAAAGTATAATACCTGTTTTTTAGTTCAATTCCTTGCGCAAGCGAGCCACCGGAATATTTAATTGTTCGCGGTATTTTGCAACGGTACGACGCGCAATAACATAGCCTTTTTCCTTTAATATCTCGGTCAATTGCTCATCGGTAACCGGTTTTGTTTTATCTTCTTGATTGATGCAATCCGACAGAATCTTTTTTACTTCTATGGTCGACACATCGCCTCCGTCATCCGTTTTTAAACTTTCAGAAAACAGACTCTTGAGCAAAATAGTTCCGAAAGGAGTTTGAACATATTTACTGTTTGCAACACGCGAAATAGTCGAAATATCCAGGTTTACCTGATCGGCAATATCTTTCAAGATCATAGGGCGTAAATCGCGTTCATCGCCACTTAAAAAATAGGCATGTTGATAATCCATGATTGTTTTCATGGTTATATACAAGGTATGCTGGCGCTGTTTTATCGCATCGATAAACCATTTTGCCGAATCTACTTTTTGTTTTACAAACTGAAAAGCTTCTTTGTTCTTTTTGGTGTTATTTTCCGCATACGACTGCAGCATATCTTTGTATGTCCTATTTAGGCGCAGCTCGGGTGCGTTTCGTGAGTTGAGTGTTAATTCAAGCTCATTTTCGTTGTTGGTAATTACAAAATCGGGAATGATATAATGGTTTACCTTACTCGTTTCGCTTAAAGAATTGCCCGGTTTTGGATTTAACTTTAATATTTCGTCGATAGCAAGCTTCAGTTGTTCTTCTTCTATTTGGGCTTTCTTTAATATTTTATCGTAATGCTTTTTAGTGAAGGCATCAAAATAGCGTTCAATCACTTTCATAGCTAATGCCACATTCGGATTGTCTGTATCTTTTCTCTTCAATTGAATAAGCAAACATTCTTGCAAACTTCGTGCGCCAATTCCAATAGGATCAAAGGTTTGAATGACCTGTAGAACGGCTTCGATTTCTTTTACAGTAACATCGATATTTTGCATAAAAACCAAATCATCGACCAGAGATTCCAGATCCCGCTCCAGATATCCCGAATCGTTGATATTGCCTATAATTATTTTTGCTATTTCGATTTGTTTCTCCGAAAAACCTTGATGGGTTATCTGATCGCTAAGCATTTCGTGAAAAGAAATTCCGGCGGCAAAGGGTATCGTCTTATTATCGTCTTCCGCATAATTATTCGAGCGCGTTTTATAATCCGGAATATCGTCCTCGTCGACATAATCGGTTATATCAAATTCCTCATCGTTATCACTATCGCCGGTATCTTCATTATCGGGTAAAGATTCTTCGTTATTATCTGCTGAATCATCTTCCAAAGCAGGATTTTCTTCAATTTCCTGCTTGATGCGCTGATCTAGGCCAATAGATGGTATTTGCAGCAACTTCATCAGCAATATTTGCTGTGGCGAAAGCTTTTGTAACAGTTTTTGTTGCAGTTTGAGTTGTTGCATGTTATTCTTTCATTCTTGGTTTACAAATTTAAATATACAGCTTTTTTAAATAAGAATGGGATTTAAAAAATTCGATTAAAATTAAAACTCCGCATTTTGTGGCGTTCTAGGGAAAGGAATCACATCGCGGATATTACCCATTCCGGTAACAAAAAGCATTAAACGCTCAAAACCCAATCCAAATCCACTATGAACAACGGAGCCGAATTTTCGAGTATCGAGATACCACCACATATCTTCTTCAGGAATGCCCAGCTGATCGATTTTGTTTTTGAGTTTTTGGTAATTCTCTTCGCGCTGCGAACCTCCAATAATTTCGCCAATCTGTGGGAATAATACATCCATGGCGCGAACCGTTTTTCCATCTTCGCTTTGCTTCATATAAAAAGCCTTGATACTGGCCGGATAATCGATTAAAATAACCGGTTTTTGAAAATGCTTTTCTACGAGATAGCGCTCGTGTTCCGATTGTAAATCGGCTCCCCACTCTTCGATAATATAGTTGAACTTTTTCTTTTTATTTGGTTTCGAATCTTTTAATATTTGGATAGCTTCTGTATATGTTACGCGTGCAAATTCATTTTTCAAAACAAATTCGAGCTTTTCGATCAACTCCATAGAGCGTTGATTTTCGGGCTTTCCTTTTTCCTCTTCTTTTAAACGACTACTCAAAAACAACAAATCGTCCATATTGTTATCAAGCGCATATTGGATCAAATATTTCAGAAAATCTTCGGCTAAATCCATGTTGTCGACCAAGTCGTTAAAGGCAACTTCAGGTTCTACCATCCAAAACTCGGCCAAATGGCGTGAAGTATTCGAGTTTTCGGCCCGAAAAGTAGGCCCAAAAGTATATACTTTCGACATGCCCAACATCGCTGTTTCTACTTCGAGC
The DNA here is from genome assembly GCA_041592395.1 of Bacteroidales bacterium. Classification (GTDB taxonomy): domain Bacteria; phylum Bacteroidota; class Bacteroidia; order Bacteroidales; family UBA12170; genus UBA12170. Next base: position 4,200 of record JBFHQD010000205.1, read on the forward strand.
TGACCCGAAACCGTTAAATTGGTTTCTTTACCAAAGAAATCTTGCGCATAATCAATAGATCCATCCTCTTTTTTAGGCAGATTATTAGGGTCTAAAGTACTCACCTGAAACATTTCTCCGGCGCCTTCGGCATCCGATCCTGTAATAATAGGCGTATGAATATTATAAAATCCGTGCTGAGTAAAGTACTGATGAACAGCAAAAATCATCGCATGACGAATGCGTGTAATAGCACCAAAAGTCGTAGAACGAAAACGCAGATGGGCGATTTCGCGAAGAAATTCGAGCGAATGCTTTTTTGGTTGTAAGGGATATTCGTCGGGATGAGCTTCGCCTAAAACCTCTAAATTTTTGGCTGTTATTTCTATTTGTTGATTGCTTCCTTGCGAGGCGACTACCTCACCGGTTACTGAAATAGCTGCTCCGCTTGTTACTTTTGGAAGAAACTTCGCATCGGCAAGTGCCATATCCACTACAATCTGAATATTATGAATTGTTGAACCATCATTTAAAGCAATAAAGGCTACATTTTTACTGGCGCGTTTTGTTCGAACCCAGCCTCTTACATTTACCTCTGCACCAATTGATGCTTCTTTTAATAAGGTTTTTATTTCCGTTCTTTTCATGTATTTATAAATTATTTTCAATGGCCGGATCTCCCCCAAGGGATGCCATTAGCATCATATTCATTCTATTATTCACCTTGTTTCGACTGTCATGTTTTAAAAACATAAATATTTTCTTTTTTTATCTTTTTAAATGCCCTTTCCCTTTTCGCTTAATAGGTGTTATTCGCCTAATAATGCAAAAGTAATAATATTGTTTAATCGATAAGGCACAATTTTTGATAATGCACCAGAAGTTATGAATTCTTTAACGTATTGGAGGTCTTCTTTTTTCTTACATACAAATGAATTGATCGGTATTTTAATGAAAATCCGCACTTGTTTTTTTTGCTTTCGGAGAAAAACAGAGGACACAACCCCTATTCAAAAATTCATATCTTTGCACATAGAAAAGCAATAGTTTTTCATTTACACTTAATTTAACACTATTTAAGGCTATAACAGATCGGTTAATTCTAAAATTTAATTCATCTTTGTGACATAAAAAGCCAAACAGGTAAAATGAAAAATAAAATAGTTTTAAAATCGTTAGTTTATCTAAAACGGGTTGCTCACTTAAACTTACGATTTGGAAGCTTTGGTATTGAAAAATAAACTCTTAACTATGAAAAAAATAATACTTGTAATTTGACTCCTGACCCTAAAACTTTAGGTCAAGTAACTACTTACTATAATTTTAATTCGGAAATCAAATATCCTAACAATCTTATTTCTGACAATTTTGGAAATTTCTATTTCACCCATTA
>JBFHQD010000206.1:0-5491 GCA_041592395.1 Bacteroidales bacterium
AAATGATGAGAATTCTTAAACATAAAGCAGGGATAATTCTTTTTGGACTAGCAATTTTGCTTTCTTCACTTGCTGAAGCACAGGTAAGTAATACGCTTGGTACGAATGTGGCAAGTATTAAATCCGATCAGGTTTCAGACGCGCAACTGCAAGTCATTATGCAAAGAGCTTTAGAATCAGGGATGTCGCCGGAGCAGTTAGAGGCACTCGCCCGCTCACGCGGAATGTCTGATTCTGAAATTGATAAGTTTATGGTGCGAGCTGAAAGGCTCTACGACATGAAAAATCCGGATTTGAAAGATGGTGGTCGAAAAGTGAATACCTACCAAATAGCAGAATATCCCGATCCTTATAACGAAAGAATATATAGCTATGATAAAGAGATTATAGACGATCCTCATTTTGGTTTTTCTATCTTTAAAAACAGCGACTTAACCTTTGAGCCCAGCTTTAATGTAGCCACGCCGCAAAATTACATCATCGGCCCGGGCGATATATTAAATATCGATATTTGGGGCGCTTCTCAACACAGTTATCAAGAAGTGGTTTCTAACGAAGGCAATATCATTATTTCTAATGTTGGACCTATCGCCATTAATGGTTTAAGCATCGAAGAAGCTAAAGTAAAACTAAAAAATAAGCTGAGTAAAGTGTATGCCGGACTAAACAAACAAAACACTTTTATCAACGTTAGTCTGGGCTCCGTACGAAATATAAAAGTGAATATTGTTGGCGAAGTTACTTTGCCCGGCACCTATAATTTATCTTCATTAGCATCTGTTTTTAATGCGATGTATGCAGCCGGTGGTCCTTCTGAAAATGGTTCCTTGAGGGATGTTAAAATTATCCGTGACAATAAAGTTTACGCCGAAATCGATTTTTACGAATACTTGTTAAAAGGACAACAATCCAATGCTATGCGTCTTCAAGATCAGGATGTGATCTTTGTTTCGCCTTATTCAAACCGCGTAGAAATTAAAGGCGCGGTTCTGCGAAATAAATTGTTTGATATGAAAACGGCCGAGTCGTTAAAGGATTTGATTTATTACGCCGGAGGATTTAATGGCAATGCCTATACCGAGCGCGTAAAAATTTACAGGAAAACAGGAAAGGAAAAACGGGTTTTGGATGTGCCGACCAGCGCTATGGATGCCATAATGCTTATGAATGGAGATGAAATTAGCGTGGATTCTGTATTGGCTAGATTTGAAAACAGAGTGCAGATTTCAGGCGCTATTATGCGTCCGGGTGTTTATGCTTTAGACAATACAAGCACTTTAAAACAGCTTATTCAAAATGCAGACGGACTTCGCGAGGATGTATTCAGCAACCGCATTTCTATTTTTCGATTGCAAAACGATCTTTCCCGAGAAAACTTGGCTGTCGATTTAAAGCAATTGATGCAATCCAACTTGGATTTCCCGCTACAAAGAGAAGACTCTATACATATCCCTTCTATTTATGATTTACGCGAAGCGTATACGCTTCGTATTGAAGGGGAGATTAAAAAGCCGGGGGTTTATCCTTTTACTGAAAACACCAAAGTGGAGGATTTAATTGTGCAAGCCGGAGGATTATTAGAAACGGCTTCTTTGGCTTATGTTGAAGTTGCCCGAAGAATCAAAGACGATCACGCATTGCAGTCAAGCAGTCAATTGGCTAAGATCTTCAAATTCCCAATCAATAATGATTTGAAAATCAATGAGTCGGCATCAGACTTTGTCCTTCAGCCTTACGATCAGGTATTTATTCGACGTTCGCCGGCGTATATTCCTCAGTTGATGGTGAGTATTGATGGAGAAGTCAATTTCCCCGGAAAATACAGCATTACCACACGCACGGAACGCATCTCCGATTTGATTCAAAGAGCAGGAAATTTAACGCCTGAAGCTTATATTAAAGGCGCAAGTTTGATAAGGCGTAAGTCGGAAGATAAAATTTTGACGGACAAAGCCATCAGCAGCATTGCTACGGAAAAAGAAGCCGCGAATACGATTCTTGTTTCTCGATCAAAATACGATATCATTGGTGTCGATCTCGAAAAAATTATGAAAAACCCGGGCAGTCCGAATGATTTGTTTTTGCAGGAAGGCGATTCGATTCGAATCTTAAAACAATCGCAAACCATCAAAGTTAGCGGTTCGGTATACAGTCCGAATGTGATTCCGTATTATCAAAGCTTTAATCTGAAAGATTATATTACAAATGCGGGGGGATTTACCAAAGAAGCAAAACCCGGACATATTTATGTTGTTTATGCCAACGGCTCGGTAAGGAAAACAAACAAAATGCTCTTTTTCAGAAATCATCCAAATATTGAACCTGGTGCTGAAATAATTGTGCCGGCAAAATCAGATAAAAACAGGATTACGTTGAGCGAAACCATCGGTATTACTTCGGCGGCTTCATCCCTGGCTTTATTGTTAGTCACCATAATCAACGCAGTTAAATAGCACTATCGTTTTAAATCAAACGCAATGGATACAAAGATCAAGTCGGAGAATAAAGAAGAAGGAATAGAACTTCTTGAACTCTTGAATATCATCAAAATAAAGAAAAGGATTGTTTTTATTTCGGTTGGCATTGCTTTTGTTTTTGCCCTTTTATTCCTTATTCTTACCCCTAAAGAATATAAAACACAGATGAGTTTATTGGCCGAATCCAATTCGAAAGGTTCAGCCAGCGGAATATTGGGTCAGCTTGGTGGACTTACCGGTGGAAATTTGGGAAGTTTGATGGGATTGGATCTAAGTGGAAGCTCCGGAAGTGAAGCATTAACACCTGATTTATATCCCAATATCGTAAAGAGTACTACTTTTTTAATGGAAATTTTAGAGGAGAGTATTATCGAGCCCGAAAGTAAAAAGAAAATGACTGTTGCGGAGTATTTAAGCGATTATACACGGCCTCGGGTTTCGGGTATTCCGGGATATATTCTAAATCTGATAAAATCGAGTGATGAGGAAGACTTTAATTTTAAAAAAGGAGCGGAGCAGCCTTTAAAATTGAGTCTTAAGCAAGAAGGATTGGTAAAAGCTTTGTCGGGCTTAATCGAAGTTGATGTTATAAAATCAGGTGGAGGTTTAACGGGAGGAGAGAGTAAAATCATCAATGTAAGTATAGAAATTCAAGACCCTTACTTATCTGCTGTTCTTGCTGAATTGGTGGTGACCAACCTGAAACAGTATATCATCAATTACAATACAGGGAAAGCAAAACAAGATTTGGAATTTATTGAAGCCCGTTATGAGGAAGCGCGTGACCGTTATTATAAAACCCAAAAAGCGCTCGCCGATTACGACGACAGTAATATCAATGTGATTTTGGCTTCTGTAAGAACCAATCGACAACGGCTGGAAACAGAAAATTCATTGGCCTCCAGTTTATACAATGGTTTGGCTCAGAAGTTAGAGCAATCTAAAATTATTGTTCAAGATAGAACGCCCGTTTTTACCGTTATAGAACCCGCTAAAGTGCCGTTAAGAAAGAGCAAACCAAAAGCAAGTTTGATTCTGCTTGGCATGCTCTTTATGGGTGTTTTTGCTGGCGTGAGCATTATTTTGGGACAAGAATTTATAAAATCGTATTCAGTTAAGGGATAGTCAAAGCAAGGAAGAAGATAAGTTATTTTTTCTTCTGTAAACGAAAAAAAGAACAGCAATTCGGGATAAGGAATATGGGTAATTTTTATGAAATAATTCAAAATTTGTTGAGTACGAATATTATAAATGTAGTGGTTGTTTTGATCACTTCTTTCATTATTTCTTTCTTTTCTATTCCGATGATATTGAATTTTACACGGTCAAAAAATATTTTCGATAAACCGAATGGTCGTACTTCCCATTATGAAAATACACCAACGCTGGGCGGTGTGGCTATTTTTGCAGGGATAACACTTTCTCTGCTCTTATTCAGCAATATCCAGATTTTTTTCGGGCTTCAGTATTTGATTGCTAGTTTAATGATCGTATTTTTCATTGGACTTAAAGACGATATATATACAATTTCATTGGCAAAAAAATTCAGTGGACAGTTACTTGTTATATTTATTTTGATCTTTTTGGGCGATTTTCGATTTTCAAATCTTGGAGGTTTTTTGGGAATATATGAAATTACATATTTCCCAAGCGTTGCTATTAGCGCCTTTGTCTTTATTGTGCTTATCAATTGCATAAATTTAATTGATGGCGTGGATGGTTTGGCTTCCGGTTTATCGATAACCATTTCATTGATATTTGCTATTTTCTTTTACGATCATAAAAGTATTGCGTATACATTGGTTGCAATAAGCTTGTTGGGGGCTTTAATTCCTTTTTTTATCTACAATGTCTTTGGTAAAAAGAATAAACTTTTTATGGGGGATACCGGTGCATTGATAATTGGAGTCATTAGTGTAGTACTCGTTGTTGAATTTAATGAACTTAGTGCTTCGACAGCTTCTCAATTATTTGATATTACCGCTGCACCTGCAATGAGTATTGCCTTGTTTTTTATTCCTTTATATGATACGTTACAAGTATTTACTCTACGGATATTCAAAGGAAAATCACCTTTTAGTCCTGATAAGAATCATTTGCACCATCGTTTATTAAGGTTAGGATTGAATCATGTTCAAACAAGCTTAACGCTTATTGCTATTAACCTATCGGTGTTTATATTGAGCTATTTTATGCAGTTTATTGGAGTATTGGCCTTAAGTCTCTTCATTTTAGGTATTGGTTTAATTATTTCGTCAATTCTTTATTTTCTTTTGCTTCAAGAGAAGAAATAAGTTTAATTGCGAAGTGCTCATACAGTTTAGGTTTTTTAATATCGCAAAACAATAATGATTCAATACGCAAAAATTCGCCCGTTTTTACCTTATTTATTTTGGTTATGGATCAGTGCTATAATTATTTTGATGGTCATTCCTACCGATGGAGGATCTGCTTTAAGCTTTCCGGGTCGAGATAAAGTGATTCATTTTGGTCTTTTCTTTTTTCTTGGATTCTTTTATACAGCACCTCGCTATAAGTTACGCGCTCCTTTTCGTATTTCAAAAGCAAACAGAAATACTTACCTCTTGCTTTGCTTTGCAGTAGCCGTAGAGTTTTTGCAACTAAAATTGGCCTATCGGTCTTTTGAAATTTTGGATATCTTAAGCAATTTATTTGGTCTCTGCAGTGGAATACTTTTTGCCCATCGGTATTTGCCAAAAATTATTCGCGACTAAATTGCCTTTTCTCTCCCTCGCCAACTCGCCAGTTCGCCAGTTCGCTCAGTCTCCTCATCACTTTGCTCCTAGCGTTCTATAGTCGCCGCTGTGCTGTGAACTTCGTTTCTAACACCCGTCGGGCGGCTCTGTAAAATTGGTGGGCGTTCTATCCCAGGGTGGCGCTTCTCCTCCTATCGTCGGATCACTTACCCTGGGCTATTACATTACGCACCTACGGCGCTTTTTTTCAACCCTTCGCTTTATAGCTACATAGCCAACTCTCATCTTCTCTTCGTC
>JBFHQD010000207.1:0-5457 GCA_041592395.1 Bacteroidales bacterium
CATTGATCAGATTAAAAAACGACCAAAACCGCTGGCTTTATATTTGTTCTCCAATTCAACACAAGTGCAGCAGAAGATATTGCGAGAAATTTCTTTTGGGGACGGCGCAATAAACGATGTAATAATGCATTTAGCCAATGCGAATTTGCCTTTTGGAGGCGTTGGCAATTCAGGAATGGGAAATTACCATGGCAAATATGGTTTTTTGACTTTCAGTCACCAAAAATCGATCATAAAAAAAACAAATTGGTTCGAGCCTTGGTTTAAATATCCCCCTTATACCAGTGGAAAATTAAATTTGATACGCAAAATTTTAGGGTAATCAAGACAAAGAAAAAATGGCAATTAAAGCAAAAAAATACGAAAAAAAAGAAGAGATTCTGAATGTAGCAACGCATGGCATTGGATTTTTATTGAGTGTAGCAGCACTCGTCTTATTGGTGGTTTTTTCCAGTCTGAAAGGCAATGCCTGGCATATTGTAAGTTACAGCATTTACGGAACTAGCTTGGTTGTTTTATACTTAGCTTCTACCCTATTCCACTGGTCGAAGAAACCTTCGCGAAGAAAAAAACTTAACGTTTTTGATCACGCCTCCATTTACTTGTTAATTGCGGGAACCTATACGCCGCTTTTATTGGTAACACTGCGCGGACCTTGGGGTTGGAGTTTATTTGGTGTAGTTTGGGGGATGGCCATTTTGGGCATTGTACTCAAATTCTTTTTTACCGGTCATTACAATAAATTGAGCACATTTGCCTATATTATAATGGGATGGGTTGTTATTATTGCAATAAAACCACTAATCGCGAATTTAAACACACCGGGATTAATTTGGCTAAGCATTGGCGGATTAAGCTATTCGATAGGTGCAGTTTTTTACTTATGGAATAAATTGCCGTACAACCATGCTATTTTTCACGTATTTGTTCTAGGTGGAAGTGCTGCCCATTTTGTCACAATTTTTTGGTATATCTTGCCTTAAATAAGGAATAAATTCGCTTTTGTATAGGGGCTTCTGCCTGCTTTCTCGTATATTTGTAAGTATTAGCTTTCAATATTGAACAAATAAACACGAGATATGCCCAAGAAATTCGGAACTTTTGCCGGTGTTTTTACGCCATCGATACTTACCATTTTAGGCGTAATAATGTATTTACGATTAGGTTGGGTAGTCGGTCAAGCTGGGCTCTATGCCACTATTGGACTTATCCTATTAGCCCACGTCATCAGCATTTCAACAGGATTAAGTCTATCTTCTATTGCAACCGATAAAAAAATTAAGACCGGAGGCATATATTATATGCTTTCTCGAAGTTTAGGATTACCAATAGGAGGTGCTATTGGAATTACCTTATTTATAGGAACCGCCTTAAGTATAGCACTTTACATTGTCGGTTTTGTCGAGAATTTTATTGGTATCGAAGCCATATCAAACTTTTTAGGCATGCAAGCGAGTGTAAATGTTACACGATTAATCGGAACAATCGTGATTATAATATTGGTCATTCTCGCCTATATTTCTACTTCTATTGCCATTAAAACACAGTTCTTTATTTTAGGCGCGATAGGACTTTCTTTGATAAGTGTAATCGTAGGTATTTTTAATCAGCCGGATATTCAGCATGTTACATCAAACCTATCCATTGCTTCAGAGGCTCCTGATCTCATTGTTATTTTTGCTATCTTCTTTCCCGCCGTAACAGGTTTTACTGCCGGAGTTGCTATGTCGGGCGATTTAAAATCACCTAAATCTTCTATTCCATTTGGTACTTTAACAGCCATTGGTGTGGGTTTGGTAATTTATATAGGTTTGGCCATTTTATTTGGACTTTATGTTGATCGCGAATTATTGATTAACGATACAAATTTTCTAATGAAAGTGGCTTGGTTCTCGCCCTTGGTGGTGGCCGGAATTTGGGGAGCTACTTTGTCATCTGCCTTAGGTGGATTACTCGGTGCGCCTAGAATATTACAAGCGATGTCTATCGATCGAATTACGCCATCCCTTTTCGGAAAAGGAGCAGGAAAAAATAATGAACCTCGCCAAGCACTTATTTTTACTTTTCTAATCGCCGAACTGGGTATATTAATCGGAGAATTGGATGTTATTGCAGCCATCGTATCTATGTTTTATATTGCAGCTTATGGTTTTATCAATTTGGCTTATGCTTTAGAGAGTTGGGCAAATTCAGATTTCCGACCAAGCTTAAAAATACCTAAATGGGTTGGTGTTATTGGATTCATCGCCAGTATGGCCGTGATGTTTAAAATCGATACATTGGCCATGATTGTTTCTTTATTGATTGTTTTCGGAATCTATATTCTGCTGAAGCGCAAAGAAATTCAAGGCAATAACAGCAATGTTTGGCAGAGTGTATGGACTTCGCTTGTGCGCTCCAGCCTGCATAAAATCAGCCAAAATCCCTTAAACGAGAAAAACTGGGAACCCAATATTATCTTATTCAGTGGCGGAACAAATGTGCGAAAGCATCTACTTAACCTGGGGAGTAATTTTGTGGGCGATCACGGATTTCTATCCAATTTTGATTTAAAAGTAAATGATGATGAACACTCGCTTTTGGCAAAGAAAGATCAAAATATAAATAGCGAAATAAGCGATAAATATCCGGGCGTATACACAAGGCAACAATCCGTTAATAATCTTTACGAAGGTATAGAAACCATTGCTCAAAACTATGGATTTTCAGGCGTTGAACCCAATACGGTTATGATGGGTTGGGCGCGACAAAGTTCTGATCCTGTACGTTTTGTAAAAAGCATCAACAATTTAGTTGAGCTGGACATGAATGTTCTTTTAGTCGATTACGATAAAAAGCGCGGGTATGGGAAATACAAAAAAATTGATGTTTGGTGGCGAGGCGGCAGTACAAATGGAAATCTAGCCTTGTATTTTGCGAAATTTTTATTGAATTCTGATGCTTGGGAGAATGCTGAGATTCGCTTACTTATTGTAAACGATCAAATAGAATTGACTTCAACAATCTATGAAAACTCGAAAAACATACTCGAAAATTTACGGATTAAAGCCAACATCATTATCATTGACAATGAGATTGAACAAAACAGCTTTTATGATATTATAAAGAAAGAATCTCTCGATTCCGATTTGATTTTTCTCGGATTTCCGCATCTAGAGCAAGGCCATGAACAAGATTTTGTGGAGAGAACAAATAAATTATGTGCAGATATTGGAACCGTTGTCCTTATTAAAAGTGCTTCCCTTTTCAAGGAAATGAATATGGGCGATCTTATTGAAGGAAAAGAATCTCACGAATCAAAATATACGATTAAAAATACAGAATTGGAGAAGGCTCATGCCCCACAAAATGAAGAATTGGTTGCTCCATTTGAAAATTATTACGGCCAATTATCCCAGACTTATCATGCTTTCCTTAGTACCAAACTAAGAGCACTGGGCGAATTTCACAGCAATTTAATTCAACATTTGCTCAATAATATCGAGCATAGTTTTCAAAATTTGGGAACCCGACTGGAATCGCCACAAACGTTTAATAGTTACAAAAAAGTAATAGTCGCCCAATTCAATATTTTATTACGTGCTCAAAATCAATACTTAAGTGAGCTAAACGAAAAGCATATTCCGACAATGACAGATAGCATTGCAAGGGAATTGCCCATTTTTATAGCTCAAGTCAATCAGCTTACGAAAAAAATTCCCTCGCGAATAAAAATCCTCCGTACTAAAAAGCAAATACAAGCCTATTCTATACAAGACAAAGCCACCAGGAAGGCGAAAAACAGATTAATGCCTCTTTGGCTTATTTTTAATAAATTTCCCTATTATGTTCACTTTCAGCAACTTTTAGCATCTCATTTTCCACATAAAACCTACGATACGGTTTATGCAAGTTTGATAGAAATAGATCAGACGAATTTTAAAATGGGGCAAGCGCTCATCAATACAATGCAAAAAATTGCCGATGTTTTTGATACTTTAAAACACGCAAACGATGAAAAAGAAGTTCCTAGCAAAGAGGATTTACTCGCCAAGCAACAACAAATTTTAGGTTTTATACAAGAATTAAGTCAAAATTTAGATAAAAAAATAGCGGCAATTGAATATCACGCCATAGAAAAGCAGATCGGCGATTTCAATGCTTTTTCTGATCAGCTTTCGTCCTTGTTTCCAAATGTTTACGAAAATTATGAAATCGACTTTTATAAGCAAAGTAAAAAACGGATAAAACAAATCAACCTTTTTTCTGAGGTTTTAAGTCATAATCTGCGACTCATCTACAATCAGAATATTTTAAATAATGGATTGCTTCAATTTATACAACAAACCAAACAATATCTAAACCAAGAACAAAGCAATTTAATTAAAAACATCAATGATGAGTGCACTCAAGCCGTTAAAAATGTGCGCGTAGGAATAGACAGTTTAGCCAATAAAAACCAAGCCACAGTTCCGCATGTTGGCGAATTAATAAAAAGCTATGTTTCGAGTTCTGAGGTCTCGATAGCGCAACAAATGCTCGATATCAACGATGTATTGATAAAGAAAATTAAAAATGCGGCTTCGATTTTTCCGGATAAGTTAGAGCTCTATTCCGACGAATCGCGTATTGAAAAGCCAGTGAATCAATTAGTGGCTTTGGATAAAGTGCAAGCATCAGTGAGTAGAACCATTGACTATTTAATTGAAAAAGAAATTAATGGATTTTTACGCGAATTCTTATTAAAGTTTGGACCTGAACTCCAACAATCTAGAACAGAATTCAATAAACTCATTCGCCAAATCAATCTTTTTGATGATGCAAAAAACGAGGAGGAAAATCCTCAACCCGATTGGGATACGCTGGTAAGTATAACGGTAGAACAATTGCGAATTCTAGAAAATACTTTAGCATCAAAAAGCGAGGCGCTAACTGCCTTTTTTGATTCTCGGGCTTTACAAATATCCAAATCTTTACAGCTAAACACTTTTGTTTCGAGCTTAACCAATCTCAAACAATTTATCCGCATCGAATCGCAAAAGCGCGAATTTGAGCGAATTAGAAAACAAGTAAAACGCATCAATACTTTTTTCGAAAACCAGCTCAATAAGATTTGGTATAACCAAAGCAGCGGACTGCTTCTAGCGCGAAAACTGAGCAAAGCTATGCTCAGAAAAGAAGTTCGTGTTAAAGATTTATTGCAGTTTAACGATAAAGTAAGTATTTCGAAAGCTCGCTTACAAAAAATTCCTGATTATTATAAACAGTTGTTTTTACGTAAACAATTTTATCCCAAAGAGTTTTGGGTTGGACGCGAAACGGAATTTGCCTCGGCAAAACAAAGTTTTGCGCATTTCAGAAACGGCTATAAAGGAGGTATTTTAGTTACAGGCGAAAGAAACTCGGGCAAAAGTTTTTTTATAAATCAACTTTTGAATCGAGTAACGATGAATGGCGATGTATATCATATTTCAGCTC
>JBFHQD010000208.1:0-5453 GCA_041592395.1 Bacteroidales bacterium
CAGTTTAATATTTATGGTCTTTGTTTTTGCCGGTTTGCTTATCACCGGAAAACTATTCTATAAATAAACCAAGCTTTTCAATAGAAGAAAGCCCTAAAATCGATTTGATTTTAGGGCTTCTTTTAATTATCAATGATCTCTATTCAAGTATAAGAGGAGCTCCGGCTGTTTTCAATTCTTTTTCAAAAGCCGCTAATTTATCCATTACCAAGGCGTTTACTTTTGTTTCCAAATCAATCAACATTTTCTTTGCTAGTTTCAAGTTTTCCTGATACATTTTTGTTGGTCCATAACTCGTTGAAAGTCCATTAGAAGCCAGACGAATATAATCGTTTACACTTGGCTTATTTTTCTCACCAACTTCATTTTTAGTCGAATAGCCATTCACATCACGGTCTAACAAGTTAAATTCTTGTTCCAAACGATACAGTTTAGCATTTAATTCACCCGGTGTAATCGCTGTTCTGTCTAGTGCTGTATGAAGTGCGTTGATCTGCTTTAACCCTTTATCCAATGCGTTGTTTACTTTAGCATAAGCAGATTGCAAATCGTTTAATTCAGTCATAAAAGCAAGGTATTCTTCCTTCGAAGCACCTTTCAAAGTACCTTGTCGTAATGGAACCACTTCAAACGAAACCGGACCGGCGAGCGCTGTAACTTGGCCGTCAATCTCTTTGGCCATGGATACAGTATAAGTTCCCGGAACAACCATAGCTCCTCCCCGATTCCAGCGACCTCTTCGTTCACCCTGATTTGGATTGATCGGACGCTTGTTTTCAAATCGCAAATCCCATGCCAAACGATGGATTCCCTTTTTTGCAGGAGTTTTCAACTTACGAATAACGTTGCCCTCTTGATCTTTTACAGTAAACCAAACAGTTGCATTTGCTTGTTTTGTTTCCTCTTCTAAAGCATCCCAACCCGGGAATTCGATGTCTTTTCCTTCTTTATCCAATACTTTTTCTTTTTTCTTACGATCGCTTTTTAAATTTGGATAAGATTGAGACAAATAATACGTAAATACCGCTCCAAATGGAGGATTCTCAGCCGAATATTGGTCTGCCCCATTATCGTCGATTACGGTGCGTGGATTATACCACCAAGCTTTTCTTATGGAGAATAAGGCCCCTTCTTGTTTTAATATTTCAGGAGTTGCTTCCCGCAGCACACTGTAATCGTCGAAGATAAAGAAACCTCTACCAAAAGATGCGCCAACCAAATCATTTTCCCGTTTTTGAATTGCTAAATCGCGGAAAGCAATAGTTGGTATTCCCTCCATTTTATTCCATTTTTCACCGCCATTCTGACTAAAATAAATACCAAATTCAGTGCCGATAAATAGCAAATCTTTATCGATATAATCTTGAGCCAAACGCCAAACCAAAGTCTGTTTTGGAAGATCATTCACCATTGATTTCCAGCTTTTTCCTTTGTTCGTACTTTTAAACAAAAAGGGTGAAAAATTACCGCTTTTATGACCATCTAGAGCAACATAAACCACATTCGCATCGAATAAATCGGCCTTAATATCATTTACAAATGCGCGATCGGGAACTCCGGGAAAACTATTCATTGTTATTTTACGCCAATTTTTGCCGCCATCTTCGGTAACCTGAATAATTCCATCGTCCGTTCCGGCATAAATAAGGCCTTCTTGAACAGGCGATTCTGAAAGCGAAGTAATGGTATTGTAATTCGACATGGCATAAACATCCCAAGGATTATCCCAACTTTGTTTTTTACCCATAATGGGCAAATTCATGCGCTCTTCGTTACGAGTTAAATCATCCGAAATGCGTGTCCAACTATCGCCTCTATCTTCTGAACGCCACACCCGATTCGATGCAAAATACAATCGAGCCGGATTGTGCGAACTAACAACAAGCGGGGCATCCCAACTGTAACGTTCATAATCTTCACCTTCGGCAGGCTGAGGCTGAATAAGCACGGATTCGCCCGTTTTTAAATCAACACGAAACAAGGTTCCTTCTTGAAACTCCCCATAAACAATGTCAGGATTCCCGGGTTCCGTGGCTGCTTGATAGCCATCAGCGCCCAATGTTTTAAACCAATCGGCATTGCGAATGCCGTGCCGATTATCCGTACGTGAAGGACCGCCGTGAGAGCCATTGTCTTGCGTTCCGGCAAATATTTCATAAAACGGCTCTCTATCGTTAAGTGCTAGCTTATAATATTGAGTAATAGGCAAATTAGGAATAAAACGCCAATTTTCAGCTAAATCATAACTTTCGTAAATTCCGGCATCGGTTCCTACTAAAAGGAAATTAGGGTCGTCGGCCCGGAAAGCAATGGCGTGATTATCGGAGTGCTTCTTCTCCTCTTTTAAAATGCGGAAAGTCTTTCCTCCATCTTCCGAAACTTGTATCCGAACATCCATCAAATACAAACGATCAAAAGCATGGGGACTGGCATACAATTCTTGGTAATAATGAGGACCTGTAGCTCCCGAAACTGTATTCGATTGCTTTTCCCATGAGGCTCCTTTATCGATGGATTTGTAAATTCCACCCTGACGGCGATCCGTTTCGATAGCAGCATACACTATTTCCGGGTGTTGTGGCGAAACAGCAAGACCTATTTTTCCCAAATTGGATTTTGGAATCCCGTTTGTGAGTTTTTCCCAAGTAGAACCGCCATCTTTTGAGCGATAAATCCCTGAACCCGGACCACCGCCCATGAAAGCAGCAACCGTACGATGACGTTGCCAGGTAGCCGCATACATCCAGTCTGGATTACTTGGATCTAGCGCAATATCTGTTGCACCGGTCCATTCATTCACCCCTAAGGTTTTTGTCCAGCTTTTTCCACCATCTACTGATTTAAAAACACCGCGATCGCCACCTGAACTCCATAATGGACCTTGAGCAGCCACCCAAATAATATCAGAATTCGTGGGATGCACGATAATTTTAGAAATATGCTCAGAGTCTTTTAAGCCCATGTTTTGCCACGTTTTTCCGGCATCTGTGCTTTTATAAATACCATCGCCATAGCCCACATGTCTTCCTCCAACATTTTCTCCGCTGCCCACCCAAATGGTTGTTGGATTTGACGGATCGATAGTAACACATCCTGTCGAATAAACACGTTGTTTATCGAATAATGGATTCCAGGTGGTTCCGGAATTTTCTGTTTTCCATACACCACCCGAACCTACGGCGACGTACCAAACATTCTCATTTTGAGGATGAATAGCAATGTCAGCTATTCGACCGGAAGTAAATGCAGGGCCGATATTTCTCATCTTCAAACCGGCAAATACTTCACCATTTATTTCGTTTTCGCTTTGCGCGAAGGCAGTCCCAAAAAGGAATACCAATAACATAAAAAAGAAATTCTTTTTGTTCATAGGTTAATTTTTTTGATTTGTTTGAAATAAAGTCCTAATGTACAAACTTTTTTAAAAGCGTTATTTGCTTTTGGAAAAACCGAATGTATTTCTTGATTACCTAAAGAGAAATTTACTCTTCATCCAGTTGCATATGCTGACTGTAGTTCCGCCATTTTTCAATAACAGCGCCAAAATCTTCCGGTAAATCCGATTCGAAATAAAGAGATTTTCCGGTTCGGGGATGAATAAATTTTAAACTCTTTGCATGAAGGGCTTGACGCGGAATCATAGTAAAACAATTCTGAACATATTGTTTGTACTTGGTAAAAGTAGTTCCTTTCAAAATCTGGTCACCGCCATAGCGCGCATCATTAAAAATAGGATGACCAATGTATTTCATATGCGCCCTTATCTGATGCGTTCTACCGGTCTCTAACTGACATTCTATTAAACTTATATAACCAAACCGCTCCAATAATCGATAATGTGTAACGGCATGTTTCCCAATTTCTCCATCGGGGAAAACGGCCATCTGTAATCTGTTTTTAGGATTACGTGCCAAATTACCGGTAATTGTACCATTGTCCTCGTCAAAATTTCCCCAAACCAAGGCTTGGTATTTACGTTCGATACTGTGATCGAAGAACTGCTTGGCCAATTTGGCCAGTATATTTTCATCTTTGGCAATCACTAAAACGCCCGAAGTGTCTTTATCGATGCGATGAGCCAAAAGAGGTTCTATGTTTTCATTTCCTTGTTGCTGAAAGTGATATTTTAAACCATGTAGTAAAGTCCCTGAATAATTCCCATGCCCGGGATGAACAACCAAACCGGCTTGTTTATCTACTACTATTAAATCAGCATCTTCATATAAAATTTTTAAGGGAATCTCTTCAGCATAAATACTGGTGTCGCGGGGAGGTTCGGATAAAACAATAGTGATAATATCGTTTGGTTTGACCTTATAATTTGACTTAACAGCCGCATTATTGACTAAAATATTGCCCGCTTGTGCGGCTTGCTGAATCTTGTTTCGAGTTGCATTTTCGAGTCGTCCCATCAAATATTTATCAATACGCAAAGCGGATTGACCTTTGTCCACATCAAAACGAAAATGTTCAAACATTTCCGCTTCGCTCTCTTGCAATTCTATATCGTTATCGAAATTATCCACTATTTTCTAATTATTAATTTTTGACTTTTTACATCTCCGTCGCTTTTATTTTCGAGACGTATTATATAAAGGCCTTCTTTAAGAAAATCAAGATTTAATTGTTCTTGATATTCAGAAGTATAAACCAATTTTCCAAGGACTGTATAAACCTGAATATCGTAGTTTTTACCGTCTTTGATTTGAATATTCAAATTGCCCGATTTCAATGGGTTAGGAAAAATGCTTAAGTTATTTGTGGCACTTGCATCCGGAATATTTTCCGCACTTGCAGAATGACCAAATACAGGACGAATCATCAAAGCCCCCTCAAAAATACTCGATTGCCATCCATTTCCGGCATTGAAATACAAGCTTTCTTCCGGCGCATAGGACAAATCAAATCCTACATTTAAATTATTATCGCTGGTTTGCGTAAATCCGACAAAAAACGAATTGGAAACGAGCACTAAATCATCCAAACTATAACTAACAAAACCGGTTTCGCTGATTGAAGGATCTACTTGAACCAGTTTCTCGTACAAAACAACTTCCGGATCAAGACTTTCCCAAACACTCAAATAAAAATAATCCGTATTTTGTACTAAGGTAGGATTGAAATAAAACTGAACCTGAGTCAAAGTATCCGCGGTATTGAGTTTAAAATACAAGGCCGCACTATTGCCCGTTTTACTCATTCCATAGCCCGCTTCCGAAGATCCATCGTCATAGGCAAAATAATCACCAAAAAACTGCTTCTGGATCAGCGTATCGCCTACTTGATTTCCATTAACAGATTCCAGCGTTTTTATACGATGCGTTATCGTATATTCCATGCTGTCTCGATCGTACAAACTAAAAAAGGAAATGACTTTCGGATCTTTAAAGGGTTGAAAATCAGAATAACCATCGAGAATAAAGGGATTTACATAAGCCGAAGGCGCTGAATAA
>JBFHQD010000209.1:0-5443 GCA_041592395.1 Bacteroidales bacterium
CATAAACCTGAATTTGAATCAGCACAATCGCCCTTGCAGTTTAACAGTTAAATTCGAAAAGCGACGCAATATAGAAATGGATTTATTGGATGAATATGTTCATCTTAAAGAAAATTATTCAAGCAATTTAAAACGGAATTTAAAAAAAGCAGAAAAAGCGAATCTAACCATTTTCGAAAACCTTAAACCCGATACCGTTATTCAGCTTTTTAAAGCAAATAAAGGAAAAACCTTAAAACAATTTAGTAATGATGATTATAGTCGATTAATCCGACTGGTATATAAGGCTATACAGCAGGGAAATGCAGAAGTTTGGGGTGTTTATACTTCGGAGAATAACCTGTGTGCTGGGGGGATTTTCTTACAAAGTCATAAGCGGATAACCTTCCTTTTTTCAGGAGCTAATGAAGAGGCTAAACAAAGCGCCGCTTTGCCCTATTTGCTTGATGCTTTTATTGAAGCTCATGCGGGTCGGGAATTGGTGTTTGATTTCGAAGGCTCGAACCATGAAGACTTGGCTCGGTTCTACCTTGGATTTGGCTCGAAACCAATAAGCTATCATCAAACAAAATGGATTCGCTCTTCCTTCTTTTTTAAACCCATTATTCAAGCCTATTTGTTGACAAGGTAATGGAATAAGGGGCTCTCTTTGAGGGTATAGCTATTGGCTCTATTTTGGCGAGTAACCTTTTTATTTAAGAGGCATCTAATTCTTGCATTTTAACTATCTTTGTTTGATTCATAAAGCTAATAATTTAAAAAAAAGTAACAAAAATGGTACACAACCTAGGTGACACAAACTCTATTTTTAATCAATATATGGCCGAAATTCGAGATATTCATATTCAGGGAGATATGTTGCGTTTTAGGCGAAATCTGGAGCGTATTGGTGCATTATTGGCTTATGAAATAAGTAAGGATTTAGATTATAAAATTACGGATGTGCAAACGCCTTTGGGCGTGGCAAAAGTTCCGATATTGCAATCGAATATCGTTTTGGCTACAATATTAAGAGCTGGAGTTCCTTTTCATCAAGGCATGCTTAATGTTTTTGATAAAGCAGAAAGTGCTTTTATCTCTGCCTATCGAAAGCACAATAAAGACGGTTCTTTTAAAATTAAATTAGAGTATATGGCCAAGCCTGATTTAAAAGATAAAATATTGATTCTTTCTGATCCTATGTTAGCCACCGGAGCATCGATGCATCTTACTTATAAAGCCATAATCGAAGAGGAAAAACCAAGATTTACATATTTAGTTTCAGCAATTGCCAGTTCAGAAGGTATAGAATATATGAAGAAACATTTCTCCAAATCGGAAGTGAGTATTTGGGTGGGAGCAATCGATGATGAACTTACTGCACAAGCCTATATTGTTCCCGGATTGGGAGATGCCGGCGATCTTGCATACGGAAGAAAAGAAGATAAATAAACCATGAAGTATCCAGATTTAATTGAAGGCCAAAAAGCGGACTTATTAAATGGATATTACATCTGACCAAAATATTAAATGTTTAACAGATGAATAAATTAATCAAAGAAAATATCAGGATATCACTCGAATCTATACGATCACATTTATTGCGTACTATTCTAACGGTTATGATTATTGCTTTTGGAATTATGGCTTTAGTCGGTATTTTAACATCTATCGATGCCATAAAATACTTTCTAAACGAGCAGTTTATGTCGATGGGAGCCAATACCTTTACACTGAAAAACAGAGGAATGAACGTGCAAATAGGAGGGGAGCGGCATCGTGGCGATCATTATCGGATTATCAATTGGAGCGAAGCGACGACATTTAAAGAGCAATTTGTTTTTAATGCAACGACTTCTGTTTATACTTTTGGTTCGGGAATAGCAACCATAAAATACAAATCCGAAAAAACGAATCCCAATGTTCGAATAATGGGTGTGGACGAAGATTATGCCATAACATCGGGAGAGGAGATTGAATTTGGTCGAAATTTTACGGCTACCGATGTGTTTTACGGCACTCATGTGGCCATTATTGGAGCTGAAATTGTTAAAACGCTCTTTAAAAATAATGAAGACCCTGTTGGAAAGGAAATAGCCGTAAGCTCAGGTAAATACAGAGTAATAGGCGTTCTAAAGGAAAAGGGAAGTAGTATGGGCTTTAGTGGAGATCGATCTGTTTGGCTACCCATTCAAAATGTTCGCCAATATTTTCCGAGTCCAAATCAAAATTTCAGAATCAATATTTTGGTTGATAATCCTTTAAACATGGATGCAGCAATAGGTGAAGCTACTGGCATTATGCGTATTATACGTAAAAACAAATTAGGCGAAGATGATAATTTTGTTATTGAGCAAAGCAATAATTTGGCCGAGATGCTTATTGATAATATACAAATGATAACAAAAGCAGCTATATTTATCGGTTTGATTACCTTAATGGGAGCTGCAATTGGATTAATGAATATTATGCTTGTATCCGTAACGGAGAGGACTAAGGAGATAGGAATACGAAAAGCTCTTGGCGCAACCAGTCAGATGATAAAAATGCAATTCCTTATCGAGTCTGTTGTTATTTCTCAAATTGGAGGTCTTGTTGGAATTATATTAGGAATTGCTGTTGGAAACGTAGTCTCGTATATTATTGGAAGCGCTTTTTTAATCCCTTGGGCCTGGATATTTTTAGGTGTTTTCCTCTGTTTCATCGTAGCCATTTTATCCGGATTCTTACCGGCAAATAAAGCGGCAAAACTCGATCCTATTGATGCGCTTCGGTATGAGTAAAATATGCTGTTTAGGAATTGTGCTTAAACGATTGTTTTAATATACATCTAATTTTATTCAGATAAAAAGAAAGGAAATACAATAAACTAGACTGAAATTTTTGTTATCTTGTTTAAATGGAGATGCTCTAAAATAGATTAAAATATGAACTGGATTCAGAAAGCAACGCATCGCATTAGATTAAACATTCTTATTCTTGTTTTAGTTTGTAGTTTACCAAAAATAGGCTTATCAATTCCAAACCAAGAACCGCTCGAAATACTCTTTATTGGAAATAGTCATACCAGTTATAATGATTTACCTGGTATTTTTAAGAACTTGGCTGTTTCCGGAAATAAAGAAGTATATGTAGAATCGTATTTAGTAGGAGGGAGGTCGTTATACCAGCATGCAATAGATAGCTTGACGAATCGAAAAATCCAATCAAAAAGATGGGATTATATTATTTTACAGGGAACTGGACGTAATATTGCTTATCCTGCATCTTTTCCGGCTCACCCTGTAAATACTGCCTTATCTATTTTAGAGGAAAATATACATAAACATTGCCCTTCCACAAGAATCGTATTATTATTGATATGGGCCGATGAAGATGGGATGACCTGGTATTATGATTGGAAAGAAACATATCAAGTGATGCAAGATGATATTTATTACAATACAATTAACTACGCGAAAAACTATAATCTTACAATTTCACCTGTGGGCTGGGCCTGGAAAAAAGTCCTTGCAGAAAAATTTTATCCCTTGCATTATTTGCATAGAAATGATTGGAGTCACCCTTCTCTAAAAGGCTCTTTTCTTGCGGCTTGCGTTATTTATTCTAGTGTTTTTATTGAGCGTACAGAAGGCCTTGATTATAATGCTTCGCTGGAAATTTCAGAATCTGAGTATTTTAAAGCTCAGGCAAGCGCAACTGTTCTAAATGAACTGGAAAAATGGAACATTACGATGTATAACGATACTACATTTGGCGAAATTACAGCTGTCGATTCAGAAATAATAAAAGATACTCAGAAAGTTGTATTGACTCAAAACTACCCAAATCCTTTTAGTAATGAAACAACTATTAATTACACTATAAATGAAAAAACAGTAGTTGAAATTGCACTATACAATTTATTAGGGAATCGTATAAGTACCCTTTTGCTTCAAGAAATGGTACCAGGAGAGTATAGTCTAAAATATAATCGGAATAGTTTAAAAAATGGAGTTTATATTTATAGTATTAAGACAAGCTCATATTCCGAGATGAAAAAAATGCAAATTATTGATTAAAACAGATAGTATGCTTGCCGATTTGAATTATTGGGCAAGGTTGCTTATAAATATAAAGCGCACTAATACTTTGGTAACTTTTAAATAATAAATATTTTAGTAGATATAAGAATTAACACGTTAAACATGGATCCAAAACACGAAGTCCCTTATGAATCGCTTCATCTGAATTATAAATTCTGGCTGTCTGATAAAGAAGGCAAAGGAATTATGGGTGATGGCAAATGGTTAATTCTGCAAAAAATAGAAGAAACGGGCTCTTTAATGGCCGCAACGGAAGCATTGGGAATTACGTACAGAAAAACCTGGGGCGATCTGAAAAAGATAGAAAAAATGCTTGGTTTTAATCTCTTAGAAAAATCAAGAGGAGGGAAGGATGGAGGTCAAACCATTTTAACTGAAAAAGGAAAAAAATTGGTTCAGGCCTTTTCTCAATTTCATCAGCGCATAGGAAAAGACATAAAAGTAGCTTTTGATGCTTTTATCGAAGAAGCTGAACTTTAAATTTCCGGATGAGATTCTGGTTTTTTTGCAAAAGTTGTAGCCACACAAAGCAATTGCGTTTCTTGTGTTTTAAATAGCGGTTTCTGAGCTTCTTTAAAATCTACTTTCAGATGTTTTCCGGCCATTTTAACCAGCAGAGCATCACAATCATTTAGCGATTGCACCATATCACGGTGATTGTGTTCATGTTCATCTTCTTTTTCATCTTCGTGCTTATGTGGATTCTCCCGAAATTCAATAAAAAAAACAGCCTTATTTTGTATTTCATAAATAGCAAACTCCTTGGCTTGGCCGGTTCTTGCAAATAAGGATTCTCTATCGTTAGTTGGTATTGCAATACGCATTATATTCTTTTTTTTACGAGGATAAAGATAAGCTTTTGTTGGGAAACAGTTTTAACAAATACAAGAATTACCTATATGTTGGTAAAATAAGGAGCAAACAATTCGGCATAAAAAAACCCCACTAAATAAATAGCGAGGTTTTTTAGAAAAGGGAGGCGACGACTTACTCTCCCACCGGTTAGGGCAGTACCATCAGCGCAGGCAGGCTTAACTTCTCTGTTCGGAAAGGGAAGAGGTGAACCCTGCCGCCATAGTCACCAAAAGGTCTTTATTTGTCTTATGGACAAGAAATATCTTTTTGTAAACAAAGGCATACAGAGAGAAGGAATAAGAAATAGAAGTAAAAAAGATAGAGTAAAGATAGAAAGCTACGGGTAATTAGTACTGCTCAGCTATGATGTTACCACCTTTACACTTGCAGCCTATCAACGTAGTGATCTTCTACGACCCTTAAAAGAAGTCTCATCTTGAGGCGAGTTTCGTGCTTAGATGCTTTCAGCACTTATCTCAACCAAGCGTAGCTACCCTGCGATGCAGCTGGCGCCACAACAGGTA
>JBFHQD010000210.1:0-5314 GCA_041592395.1 Bacteroidales bacterium
TCTTCTTCCTCCCATTCTTTGTTTTTCCGAAGGTGTACCAATTTTATATCGATTTTAATGGAAATCATGGAATGATTACGGCGTTCATAAAATTTGCCATTTTAGCAACACTGGGCGAAGTCATTGGACTAAGAATTAGAAAGGGCGTTTATTTTGAAAAGGGCTTTGGTCTTTTGCCCCGAGCTATAGTGTGGGGTGTATTGGGACTAACTATCAAGCTGGCTTTTGTCATTTTTGCTATCGGAACGCCCGCTTTTTTAGCGTATATGGGTTTCGAAGAAGCTCCGGTCATTATGAAGTCGGCTTTGAGTTGGCAGAAAGTCGGTGTGGCTTTTTCTATCAGTATGGCCATGAATTTGATCTATGCTCCCCTAATGATGACACTTCATAAAATTACGGATATGCATATTATGGCGAGCAAAGGAACTTTAAAGGGGTTTTTTACACCGATTAAAGTGAGCGAAATATTTGTAAATCTTGACTGGGATTCGATGTGGAATTTTGTGTTTAAAAAAACAATTCCTTTCTTTTGGATTCCGGCGCATACAATAACTTTTTTGTTAGCTCCCGATTTTCAGGTTTTATTTGCTGCGCTATTAGGAATTGCCCTAGGTACAATTTTAGCGGTAGCACAGTTATTTAATAAGAAAAATTAATTTTTAATGATTTAAAGCGCTATGAATACAACACCAATAAATTCAACAATTGTTAGTCAGAAAATTAAAGAAAGCGGTATTAAAGAAGTAGGAAAAGCATCTATCCGCGAAATTAAACGTTTGGTCGACCAAATTGAAAAGGCAACAGGCGAAAAGTTTATTCGTATGGAAATGGGAATTCCCGGATTGCCTCCGAATAAATTTGGTGTTGAAACACAAATTGAAGCTTTAGAGAATGGAGTTGCTGCAATATATCCAGATATACAGGGTATTGCGCCATTAAAAAACGAAATATCTGCTTTTGTAAAGAATTTTCTAAACGTGGATGTAAACCCCGAGGGCTGTCTGCCTACCGTGGGTTCTATGCAAGGGAGTTTTGCTTCTTTTTTGGCATTGTCGCGGATTTATAAAGAAAGAAATACAACGCTTTTTATCGATCCCGGATTTCCGGTGCATAAAATGCAACATAAAGTGTTGAATTTGAATTTCAAAACGTTTGATGTATACAACTACAGAGGCGAAGCACTTCGAGAAAAATTAGAAAGCTATTTTTCTCAAGGACATATTCATTCCGTTATTTATTCCAATCCAAACAATCCTTCTTGGATTTGTTTTACCGAAAATGAGTTGAAAATAATCGGCGATTTAGCCAACAAATACGACGTGGTTGTTATGGAAGATTTGGCCTATTTTGCTATGGATTTTCGTAAAGATTATTCGCAACCCGGAAAAGCGCCTTTTCAACCCTCTGTGGCACAATATACCGACAATTATATCCTGTATATATCTTCTTCTAAAGCTTTTAGTTATGCCGGAGAGCGTATTGGAATGATGGTTATTAGCGATGGTTTGTTCCAGAGAAAATTTGAAAATCTATTGAATTATTATGTTACCGATGGCTTTGGCTATTCGATGGTTTTTGGTACGATCTATCCTTTGAGTTCAGGAACTTCTCATTCGGCTCAATACGGTCTGTATGGCATCTTAAAAGCAGCTAATGAAGGCAAATTTAATTTTGTTGAAGAGGTAAAGATATACGGTCGAAAAGCCAAAGTGATGAAACAGTTATTTACGGATAATGGCTTTAAAATTGTTTATGATAAAGACGAAAATGAGCTTATTGCCGACGGATTTTATTTCACCTTTTCTTATCCCGGAATGAGTGGTGTAGCCCTGTTAAACGAGTTGGTTTATTATGGAATAAGCGCCATCTCGCTGGCCATTACGGGCAGCGATAGAGTAGAAGGCATAAGAGCCTGTACTTCTTTGGTAAAAGAAAGCCAATTTGGCGATTTGGAAAATCGATTGAAAGCATTTCATCAGCATCATAAAGATTTAAATTCCTAAGAATTAATTCGCACCGATTCTTCAATATAAGGCAGGTATTGAATGGGCGTATTTCTATTTTTAATTCCCTGTAAAAGCTAATTTTTAATCGTTCTAAACAGCAATTAAAACGCCTATTATCAAGCATATACGTTTGATTTTCTTGCCATTTTTACGATATGCAAAAACTAACCTATCCGATTTAAAGAAAAAACAAATTGCAAGCCGTTTTTGTTTACTAATTTTGTAGAAAATTGAACTAAAATTAAAAGATAAATACAATGGCTACTATTGAAGAAATGAAAGCAGCTCATAGAATTTTAAACAGTTGGAATTACACGTGGAAGGCTTTGGATAAAGGCTATACCGACAAAACTTTATATGTGAATGTGGGCACCACAGAGATTAAAGAAAAAGCGGTTCCGGCTGAAATGAAAAAGAAATTCATTGGTGGAAAAGGCTACGGTTTGCGTCTGCTTTGGGATGCAACAACTCCTACAACCAAATGGGATGATCCTGAAAATGAAATCAATATTTCTTCTGGTCCCATCGGTGGAATTACACAATATTCCGGATCAGGAAAATCATTGGTCGTTTCTATATCGCCTCAAACAAATATTCCGATCGATAGTAATGTAGGTGGATTTTTTGGCCCTTTTCTTAAATTTTCGGGTTTTGATGCCCTAGAAATACAAGGAAAAGCAAAAGATGATGTGATTGTATTTATTGATGGAGTAAATCATAAAGTGGAAATTTATCAGGCGCCAATCGAACCTTTAGATAGTCATATTTTAGCAGAGCGATTAACAGAAATGTATGCCGATGATGATCGCGATAAACGAAATATTGGCGTTATCTCAACGGGTGATGCTGCTGATAATTCTTTGATTGGCATGTTAAATTTCAGTTTCTACGATCCAAAGCGTAAAGAAGTTCGCTTAAAACAAGCCGGTCGAGGTGGAATAGGAACCGTTTTTCGTAACAAGAAAATTAAAGCGGTAGTTGTTAAAATTCCCGGTGTAAAAGGCGATTTAAACAATGTTGTTGATTTGGATGCGATTAAAGAACGCGGTAAACGTTTCAATCGCGAAATGCGTGAGTTGGACGACAGTCAGGCAGAAATGCGCTCTAAAGGAACTGCTCACCTTACCAATATTATGAACGATTACGATTTGCTTCCTACACATAATTTCAAATTTGGTAAATCGGACGAAGCTCATAAAATTCATTCTGATGTTTATAAATCATTTTTTACGCAAGGCGTACCTGATGGTTGTTGGATAGGCTGTAATATGGCTTGTGCAAAAGGCGTTGATAATTATTTATTACGCACCGGTCCTTATGCCGGAAGTCGTGTTTTGGTCGAAGGTCCTGAATATGAAACGGCTTCATCTTTGGGTTCAATCATGGGTATTTTCAATCCTGATTTTACCATCGAATCTAACTTCTATTGCGATACATATGGCATTTGTACCATCAGTTGGGGAACCATAATGGGATTTTTGATGGAATGCTACGAAGAAGGTATTTTAAATGAAGAGCGTACCGGAGGATTCAAGTTGAATTTTGGAAATGCTGATGCCGCAATGAATTTATTGCATGCCGTAGCCAAGGGCGAAGGTTTTGGAAAATTAGCCGGTTTAGGCGTTCGTAAACTAAAAGAACTCTTTATCAAAAACGGCTGGGGCGATGCACAATTCATCAACGATATTGGTATGGAAAACAAAGGTTTGGAATATTCTCAGTATGTTTCTAAAGAGTCTTTGGCACAGCAAGGAGGATATGCCATGACGAATAAAGGACCTCAGCACGATGAAGCCTGGTTGATTTTTATGGATATGGTTAATAATCAAATTCCTTCTTTCGAAGATAAAGCAGAAGCCTTGCATTATTTCCCCATGTTCCGTACTTGGTTTGGTTTACAGGGATTATGTAAATTGCCGTGGAACGACGTGGAGCCTGAAACTAATGGCGAAACAGATGAGCCGGCAAAAGTTCCTGAGCACGTCGATAATTACGTAACAATTTATCGTTCAGTTACCGGTGATATGAGTTTTGATAAACACGAAATGATTCGTCAATCTGAACGCGTTTATAATTTCCAACGTATTTTCAATATTCGTAGAGGTTTTGGTTTACGTAAACACGATGCTCAACCCTATCGCGCAGCTGGACCTGTTACCAAAGAGGAATATTTATCACGCGAAGAGCGCTATGATGGCCAAATGAAAGATATTTTGGGTATCGATCCGGTTGGTAAATCAGTAGAGGAAAAAATGGAGATTACGCGCAAATATCGTTTAGATCAATACGAGAAATTACTCGATGCTGTTTACAAGCGCAGAGGATGGACTAAAAATACACCAAATAAAAAGTTAAAGGTCATCGCTTTTTAGTGATGGCCTTTTGTATTTATTGCTTGCAAGAATTTCGTAATTTCGTGTCAATGAAAAAGGGAGTACTGAACAAAGAAGAGGATGTGATGGGTTTGGCTTTGGCGAACTTCATAAAAGGAGAAGGCAAATCAACCTTAAACGTTATTTGCGATAAGGCAGAGGATGAAACTTACGACTTGGCTTATTTTTTTAGAAGCTATGAGGAAATGCCTGAAACAGAAAAGCAAGCGATCGATTTGGTAAACGGAAAAACGCTTGATGTTGGTTGCGGAACAGGCATTCACGCGAAAATTCTTCAGGATAAAGGCATCGAAGTTAAAGCCATTGATATTTCGCCCTATGCGGTTCAACTGACCAAAGAAAAAGGGGTAAATAAAGTGTCTTGTGAAAATTTTTATGAAATTGAAGACGAAAAATACGATACGCTTTTGTTTTTGATGAATGGCATCGGACTGATTGAAAATTTGGATGGCTTTGCGGATTTTTTTAAACAATGTGATGCGCTTTTAACTTCCGATGGGCAAATTATTTTCGATTCTTCCGATTTAATTTATCTGTTAGAAGAAGAGGATGGAAGCTATCAAGTGAATTTAAACGATGCCTATTATGGCGAAGTCGAATTTCAGGTGGAATATGATTATTTAAAAGGAGAGCCGTTTCCTTGGCTTTTTATCGATTTCGAAAACCTGGCTTTTTATGCCGAGCAATTTGGCTTCACAGCAGAGTTAATTTACGAAGATGAACATTTTAATTATTTGGGAAGAATTGTTAGAAAACAGCATCATCATTGATGATAAATAATACCAGACTCATTTTATCGCGAAGTACGCAAATACCAAATATTAAGAATTATGCGAACTTCGCGTAAACTTCGCAATCTTTGCGTTTAAACAGGTCATACTTATATTGTTAGTAAAATTTATCAAAAAATGCAAA
>JBFHQD010000211.1:0-5306 GCA_041592395.1 Bacteroidales bacterium
CACGGGATGTTGGGTTATTGGAAAGCCCATAAATTTATTGCTCCCCGAGGAGAGTCTTTATTTCAGTCGGTATCGGGTTGGAATCCCGAATTTACGCAAGAAGATCGGCAGTTGATCACCGCAAAATTGGAATTCAATAAGCAAATTGCACCTTCCATAAATCTTGTTTTAAAAGCCGATGCCTATTATGATATTGATAATCAAGATTTCGCTAATGCTCTAGCAATTTATGTAATAATCAAGGAGTCTTTTTTCATAAGTAAGATTAAAGCGAATAAATAAGCCTTTTATTTCCTTGGCGTTGAAAAACTTTCAATATTTATTCTTTTCAAACTAAATCCATCTTGCTTACCTTTGCAGCCGATTTAAAAAGAAAACTATGTCAAGTCAAGTTCGTTTACGTTTTGCCCCTAGTCCCACCGGGCCATTGCATATGGGAGGAGTTCGCACAGCTTTGTACAACTATCTGTTTGCAAAAAAACACGGAGGGAAATTTATTCTTCGTATTGAAGATACCGATCAAAATAGGTTTGTGCCGGGTGCAGAAGAGTATATCAAAGAGTCTTTGGCTTGGTGTGGAATAGAATTCGACGAAGGTGTTGATGGCAAAGGCGATTTTGGGCCTTACCGGCAATCGGAGCGCAAAGCATTTTATAGCGAATATGCCAAGCAATTGATCGAAAGCGGTTGGGCTTATTATGCTTTTGATAGCGCTGATGAACTCAATGTTTTGCGCGATAATGCCGAAAAAAACGGAACTGTTTTTACTTACAATAGTCAAAGTAGAGTTGAGTTAAACAACTCCTTAAACCTTACTAAAGAAGAAGTAGATGCAAAATTAAATGCAGGCGAAGCTTATGTTATTCGTTTTAAAATGCCCGAAGCCGACGAAGTTGTTTTTACGGATTTGATTCGGGGTGAAGTACGTGTAAAAACAGAAATGCTCGACGATAAAGTTTTGTATAAGTCAGACGGAATGCCAACCTACCATTTGGCTAATATTGTGGATGATCATTTGATGGAGATTTCGCATGTTATTCGTGGCGAAGAGTGGTTGCCTTCAGCACCGCTGCACATTTTGCTTTACAAAGCTTTTGAATGGCAAGCTCCTGCTTTTGCACATTTACCCATTATTCTTAAACCCATTGGCAAAGGAAAACTTAGCAAACGCGATGGCGATAAAATGGGATTTCCTGTTTTCCCAATTCAGTGGAACG
The DNA here is from genome assembly GCA_041592395.1 of Bacteroidales bacterium. Classification (GTDB taxonomy): domain Bacteria; phylum Bacteroidota; class Bacteroidia; order Bacteroidales; family UBA12170; genus UBA12170. The sequence goes on from JBFHQD010000211.1 coordinate 1,218, forward strand.
ATTCCAATTCGAATGAAGTATTTTCGGGATACCGCGAAGACGGTTATTTCCCTGAAGCATTCATTAACTTACTTGCTCTATTAGGATGGAATCCGGGAACAGAACAAGAAATTTTTTCGATGGAAGAACTCATCGAAGCCTTTTCTTTGGAGCGTGTCGGAAAATCGGGATCTAAATTCGATCCTGAAAAGGCAAAATGGTTCAATCAGCATTATCTTCGAAACAAAAAGAACCAAGAATTAGCGCTTTTGTTTCAAGCCAATTTGAAAGAAAAACAAATCGACATCGACAGTCAAAAGTTAGAAGAAGTTGTTGATCTGATTAAAGAAAGAGCTGTTTTTGTGTCTGATTTTTGGGATCAATCGTATTTCTTTTTTCAGGCACCCACCGAATTCAATGCTAAGGTTGCCAAGAAAAGATGGAAAGAAAATACTCCCCAAATAATTAACGATTTAATCGCGTTATTTTCCGGCTCACATTCTTGGGAAGCGCCAGTTTTGCATGCTATTGCCGCTCAGTATATCGAGCAAAACGAACTGGGCTTTGGTGCTGTAATGAACGCTTTGCGCTTGGCTATTGTGGGCGATGGCATTGGTCCTGATTTATTCAAAATCATCGAATTTATTGGTAAAGAAGACGCTTTAAAACGTTTAAACTTTGCTTTGAAAGTCCTTTAGAAAGCCCTAAAGAAAAGCTTCTTTAAGCCGATGACGAGCTGTAATCGTGCTTTTACTCGTTAATTTTCTGTTAAACTAAGGAAACTTTTTATTCACTTATCGTTTTCAATGTAATTGTTTGTTACTTTTGTGCTCCAATTGAAAGAAAAAAGTAATATGCAGAAACTAATTATTGCCGTGTTCCTATTGTTAGCCTTTAGGCTAGGAGCACAAGAAAACAGAAGCCAAAGTTATGCTTTAAGTATAGAAGAAGCGATTCGCTATGGTTTGGAAAACAATTACAACCTAAAAAATGCAAAAACCGATGTGGAAATTGCAAAGAAAACTGTAAAAGAAACCACCGCTATTGGTTTGCCGCAAGTAAATGCAACAATCGCCAACACCAATTATATCGATATTCCAACAACACTAATGCCTGATTTTATCTCTCCTGCGGTTTATGGAGTAAATCAAGATAATTTTGGTTTGATTCCTCTAGTTCCATTGCCTGATGAAGCGGCTGTTTTTCCTGTAAAATTCGGCACAAAATACAATGTCAATGCCGAATTAAGTGTTTCTCAACTCGTTTTTAGTGGTGAATACCTGGTTGCATTAAAAGCGTCGAAATCGTATTTGGAGCAATCTTCACAGGCGGTTATTAAAACGGAATTAGAACTTAAGGAGCTTATAAGCAAAAGCTATTTTTTGGTTTTATCACTCAAGGAACAACAAAAAATACTAGAAAAAACATTGACGGCCAATGAAAAATTATTAAAAGAAACAAAGCAAATGTATCAGAATGGTTTTGCAGAAGATACGGATGTAGCACAAATTGAAATCATTGTCAATAATTTACAAATAAATGTGCAAAACTTGCAGAACCAAATAGAAACGGCTAAGAATTCCCTGAAAATGAATCTCGGAATGAGTCTGGAGAGCGATATAAAACTAACCGATAATCTCAATGATTTATTGGAAGCCTCACTTTTAAACAAAGGAAACAACTTTGATTTGGAGCACAATATCGATTTTCAGATGATGAAAACGCAAAAGGCAATCGCCGATCTGCAATTCAAAAGAGAAAAGTCGGCATATTTACCCCAATTAAGCGCCTTTTTCAATGCCCAAAGCAATGCTATGCGCGATAAATTTAATTTTTTCGATTCGAACGAAACCTGGTTTCCAACAACCGTTTGGGGCTTCAATTTAAATATTCCGCTTTGGAGTTCGGGTACCCGTTCTTCAAAAGTACAACAAGCAAAATTAAGCCAATCAAAGCTAGCCGAATCGTCGAAACAGCTAAATGATGCTTTAAATCTGGAAGTGCAAACAGCCGAAAACAATTTTCAGTTGCACAGTAATGAGTATCAAAACAGCATAAAAAACATCGAACTCAGCGATAAGATTTATCAAAAGATTCAAACGAAATTCAAGGAGGGATTAGCGAGCAGCTTTGATTTGATTCAAGCCCACAATAATTATTTAACGGCTAGCGGAAATTATATTTCATCCATATTTAATGTTTTAAACGACAAGGCTGTACTTAATCGCTTGTATAGTCGCTCAACAGAAGACTCATCAAAAAAGTAGGCCATGGAAACCGATAATAAAGAATTTTTAAAAACAGTTTTAGGCCTCTATTCTAAATATGGAATAAAAAGTGTAACAATGGACGATGTTTCGAGAGAATTGGGAATATCGAAAAAAACACTGTATACCTATGTTTCCGACAAAAACGAATTGGTTGAAAAGGTAATCGACTTTCAGTGTAAAGAGCGAATAGCTTGGATGAAGAGTCTTAATTTAGATAAACTACCCGCGCTTGAAGAAATGGTTGAAGTAGGTAAAATAATAAACAAAATGGTCAGTGAGTTTACCCCTACTTTTCATTACGATTTGTCGAAATATTATGTAAAAACCTATAAGAAAATGATGAAGATAAACCGGCAATCGATGGCCGAATCTATGCTTCTAAATCTAAAAAAGGGCAAAAAAGAAGGTTTTTACCGTCAGGAATTAAACGAGGAAATTATTGTTAACATGCATATTGCCAATGCCGAAAACCTTGCGGAAATTGGTTTTTACAATTCGCAAAAAGGAAATTCTGAAGAAATTCAGCGCGAATTATTTTCCTATCATTTGCATGCAATCTTAAATCAAAAAGGCCTCGAAGAATACAATCGCTTAATAAATTCAGAAAACACAAAATTATAAATAGATGAAATCTACGATAATGAAAACAATCAGATTATTTAGCTTGCTTATAAGTATAAGCTTTTTGTTTACCGCATGCTCAAGCAAAAATGCAATTGAAGAAAAGAAAGCTGTTCTTCAAGAAAAAAAGGCGGAGCTCACCACTATAAAAGCAGAAATTAAGAAGCTGGAAGCAGAATTGCACGCTATGGCACCGGAGATTAGCGAAAAAGGCACTGCAGTTTATACAAAGGTGTTAAGCCCCGAAACTTTTAGTCACAGTTTTGAAGTAAATGCAAGTTTGGAAGCGGTTGAATCCGCTATGGTTAGTCCTGAAATGAGTGGGCAAGTCACCGAAATTCTTGTGAAAGAAGGCGATCATGTAAAAAGCGGACAAGTATTGGCGCGACTAAACACACGTGTTTTGGAAAGCAGTATCCAAGAAATAAAAGTGGCACTTGAATTGGCCAGACAAATGTATAATCGTCAGGAAAAATTATGGAATCAAGAAATTGGTTCGGAAATGGAATTCCTAACGGCTAAAAACAACAAAGAATCCTTAGAAGCCAAACTAAACACGCTTCAATCTCAGCTAGATATGGCTATTATCACTTCGCCTATTCAAGGTATTGTGGATAAAGTTGACATAAAAGAAGGAGAACTTGCTATGCCGGGAATGGCAATGATGCACGTGGTTAATATTGATGCTTTCTATCTGCAAGCCGAAGTTGCCGAAGCGCATTTGGCCACTTTAAATGTGGGTGATCCGGTAGAAATTTATTTCCCTAGTTTTCCCAACATGAATAGAAAAAGCACAATTTACCGCTTAGGTCAAGTTATTAATCCTGAAAACAGATCCTTTCTTGCTGAAGTCAAACTTAAAAATACGGATGGGTTTTTGAAGCCAAATATGTTGGCGCTTACTCGTTTTATCGATTTTTATAAAGAGAATACAGTGGTTGTTCCAACGTCCATTATTAAAAACGATTTCAAAGGATCCTACCTTTATGTTGTTCATCCAAAAGGAGAAACATTTGTAGCCAAAAAAATATATATTAAAACCGGATATACAATGGAAGGTAAAACGCATATTTTAAGTGGCTTGGATTTTGGTCAACAAATTATTACGGAAGGATACAACAAAGTGGTTGACGGAAGCAAACTCGTGATTTTATAAATCCAATAGCGTATTGAAATGGAAAAAGAAAAAGACACGGACTATAGAGAGTTTAAACTAAGC
>JBFHQD010000212.1:0-5244 GCA_041592395.1 Bacteroidales bacterium
ATACTCATTCAATCGACTGTAAATGCTCACGAAGGCTCTTTAAACAAAAATGAACTCATCGTAGGACTTTATATCTTGCGTTTAGAAACTACTCAGGGCTTGCTAACTAAAAAAATTCAGGTTACAAAATAAGCAGTGAATTTCAGATACAAAAGAGGCCATCATTTATTGACGGCCTCTTTTTTTTGTACTAATTCGTTCTATTTCTTATTGTATAAATCTATCGATCCTTTCGGTTTTTCAATAGGTTTAACAAACTGATTTACTTTGCTTGGGACTTTTGAGCTCGCTTTTAGATTGGGTCTAGCGACTGCCGACTTTTTAAAGTTATTTTCCAATAAGATATACTGATTATCCGTCCAAGGGAATAAAAACTCTATGCCTTGTCGCCAAACTACATCATCAGAAGTACCACTTAATCGGGCATAAATATCCGTATCCGTAAAAGCATCATAATAAGCTACACCGTATTCAACACCATCATTCGGGATAAAAAAGTCATCATCAACCTGATAATCAGTACCGTAATTCACACTCCATAAATCCAAATAGTAATTACCTGAGTTTTTTACTGCCATAAAGAAATAATCGGCGCTGACATTAAGGTTGAAAGTAGGCGCATCATAAGCAGAAACATCGATGGTTTCGTCCCACAAAATTCGCACGCCTAAAGGATCTCCATTGTCGGTTTCACCAATAGTACTTGCCGAATACTGAAACGAAAGCGGATTGTTATTGAAAACGTAACTAAAACGCTCACCGGGATCAATTATGGCAGGATCGAAAGCGGGGCTTTGAATTTCTATTGGAGTATAAACCGGATTGAAAAAAGTAATGCTGTACACATTCACATCCATATCCACGTTTAAAATCGCATTCCCGCCATTGCTGGTAATACTAATTTCAGCGGCATAAACGCCTCCATTTAAGCCGGTTCTATCTACCGTAACATTAATTCGTTGTTCGCTGCCCGATGAAATAGTACCTACTTCGGGCGAAAATTGAAGCCAAGAGGCATCCGATTGAAGTAAGAAATTTAAAGCTTCTGTTCCATCGTTATAAAGCGTAAAATAATCGCCAGTGCTATTCTTTGCAAATTTTAAATAATCCAAATCCATGGCTAAAATAGGCATAGCGGATTGCGTATAATCAACAACGATAGGAACAACAAAATTACCCCCATTCGATTGAACGCTTAAACTGGCTGTATATTGGCCATATTCTTGAAAAAATTCGGGATGAATCTGAACACTGACTATACTGGTAGCAGCGTGACCCAAGTTAGCATTGTTTCCAATAACGGTTACCCATTCTTTGTTAGCACTAATTTCTACATGAAGCAGTTCATCGCCTATATTGACAATATTAAATTTCCGTGTTAAAACATCATTATTAAATTCTAAAGTTTGCACATCAATAGAAAGTTCGGCCGGTCTATCTAGCTTAGAACAAGCAGATGTAAACAATAAGGCAGAAATGAATAAAGAGAGTCCGAGAATTATTTTAAGTGTTTTCATAGCTTTTAATTTTTTGTTATACCCACAAAATACCATAATCGTACCAAAGTTTTCTTTTTGATTGATTTTTTTAAAAGACGGCCTAACTTTAAAAATCTGATCAAAATGTAGATTCATGAAAATACACTAAACTCTACGAGGATTTTGTTGTTAAAATTCTTTGTCAAAAAATAGACAAATAACGCAATAAGGTTAAATGTTCCTACTATTAATTTTTAATCAAAAGTATTTCGTAATTAGAATTTGAAGAGTTGGGCTAAAGCCCGTTTTTCTCTTGCTTCTTAGCCCTCGACCTGAAGGTCGGGGAAATTCAGTAAAGCATTAGCATTAGGCTAAATCTTTTTTCTCCAGCTTTTGATTAACTGTCAGAAAGCAGTGACAATTCTATGGCTGCTCATTATTAAGCACCATAAAAAGAGGATCGAGAAATTTGAATTTCCCTGTGCTTTAGCACGGGGTTTGAGCGGAATCCATAAGCCGGCTTTAGCCCAAATAACTTTAAAAATGAAACCTTTTAGTACCGGATATCTAAAGTTTATGTAAATATTGATTTGAGTTTTTCAAATCGCGAATAATCTTATTTTTGTAGAAGATTTAAAGAACATGAACAAATTACTTACCTTCCTATTTATTTCATTTTTTGGTTTTACGCAGGCTCAGCAGTCTCTTGATACCTTATTTACCTTACCACCCACCGAAACTGTTTGGATAGATTCCGTTTATCAATCAATGAGTCGAACCGAACGCATCGGACAATTGCTTATGGTCAGAGCCAATAACGCAAGAGAGCCTTATTTCCCTGAAATCAAACAATATATCAAAAAATACGGCATCGGTGGCGTTTGCTATTTTGGCTCCGGTGCTATGCGACAAGCCATTCAAAACAATAGCTGGCAATCGCTTAGCAAAATTCCTTTGCTTACTTCCATTGATGGTGAATGGGGATTAGGCATGCGTTTGGATTCTACAATTTCTTTTCCTTATCAATTGACTTTGGGATCGATAGAAAACGACAGTTTGATCTACGAAATGGGGAAAGAAATAGGAAGTGAATGCGAGCGAATAGGCATCCATTTGAATTTTGCTCCCGTAGTGGATATTAATAGCAATCCAAATAATCCGGTTATAAATAGTCGCTCTTTTGGCGATGACCCCCAAAAAGTAGCAGAAAAAGCATTGGCTTATTTGGATGGTTTACAAAGTCAGAATATCATAGCCAGCGCCAAACATTTTCCCGGACATGGCGATACCGAATTTGATTCCCATCAAACCTTGCCCATTATCAATCATACTTATGCACGTTTGGATTCTGTAGAATTATTTCCATTTAAATATTTAATTAACAATGGATTAAGCGGAGTAATGATTGCACATTTGTATATTCCCGACTTAGAAAGCAAGGAAAATCTTGCATCTACACTCTCCCCCAAAATAATCAACGGCCTTTTGCGCGATTCCTTACAATTTAACGGTTTGGTAATTACAGATGCTCTGGATATGGAAGGCGTTACAAAATATGTTCGGCCGGGCGAGATTGAAGTGCAAGCGCTACTTGCGGGTAATGATTTGCTCCTCTTGCCAAAAGATGTTCCTAAAGCAGTTGCCAATATCACGATGGCTTTAAGAAACGGTAGAATTGATGAAAATTATTTCGAACAAAAAGTAAAAAAGATACTCCAATATAAATACCGTGCGGGTTTATATAAAAAGCAAAGTATCGATTTAGAAAATTTAGTTCCCGATTTAAACAATCCAAAGGCGCTTGCTTTAAACCAGAAACTCTACGAATCGGCCACTATTTTATTAAAAAACGAGGATCAACTCCTCCCTTTTTCGCCACTTCCAAAAGAAAGTACTGCCATTTTAAGCATTGGCTTTAACTCCGAAGCTGTTTTTCTTGAATCGATACAAAAATTTGCTGATCTTGATCATTTCACTTTAGCAAAAAATTTCACCAGAGAACAAGCCGATGCCATTGAGAAAAAATTGGAAAAATACACGAATGTCATCATTACGCTTGGAGGAACATCTATTTTTCCTAGAAATAATTTTGGCGTAAGTTGGGGAAGCAAACAACTGATCGAGCGAATAGCAAAAACACATAAAGTGGTGTTTAGTCTTTTCGGAAGCCCATTGGCCTATCATCAGTTTCTTGACTTAGATACTTTGTTTTCTGCCAGTATTATTGCGCATCAAGACAATGAATATACTGCTCAAGCCATTGCTCAGCAACTCTTTGGAGCTGTTTCATTTCAAGGAAAATTACCAATTACCTTATCGGATAATTATCCCAATGCTTATGGAATTAGGACTAAAACTATTCGGAGATTGGGTTTCGCACTTCCCGAACACTGCGGAATAAACAGTAAAACCTTGCAAAATATCGATAGTATCGTAAAAGAAGGAATCGAAATGGAGGCTTTTCCCGGATGCGAAATAGTAGTGGCAAAAAACGGTCGCATCGTTTATTCAAAATCATTTGGTTATCAAACCTATGAAAATAAAACGCCGATTAACAATCGAACGATTTACGATTTAGCCAGTATTACAAAAATAGCGGCAACAACAGCAGGGCTGATGAAATTACAAGCAGAAAACAAATTCGACCCGAATGCCCTGATTTCTGATTATCTACCCAATCTAAAAGGCACTAATAAAGCGAAGATGAAGAGCAGCGCTATTTTAGTACATCAAGCGCGCTTATGGCCTTGGATTCCTTTTTATTTACTGGAATTGGATAGCTTAGGACAATTAAATCCGGAGTTTTTTTCGACTATTGAGGACGAAAAGCACAGTGTTCGCGTAGCAAATCAATTGTATATCGATAAAAAGTATAGCGATTTCATTTACGATACAATAGCCCGATCTGATTTATGGAAAAAAAACGAGTACCGTTATAGCGATTTGGGATTTTATTGGTTCCGTCAACTTATTGAAAAACAAACCAATACTCCGCTCGAAGATTTTGTTCAACAAGCGTTTTATCAACCGATGGGATTGCGAAATATTGCTTTCCTTCCCAGAGCGCATTTTGCATTTGATCGCCTTGTTCCGACAGAATACGATAGTCTTTTCCGCAAGCAACTCATACAAGGTGATGTGCACGATCCGGGAGCTGCAATGTTAGGCGGAGTGAGTGGTCATGCCGGTTTATTCTCCAATGCCGAAGATTTAGCCGCCGTTTTTCAGCTTTTTTTGCAAAATGGTTATTATGCTGGTCAGCAGCTCCTCGATTCTAGTATTATCCAGCAATACACATCTTACCAAAGCGACTTTAAAAAAACCGAAAACAGACGGGGCTTGGGATTCGATAAACCCTACCCTGTTTATGATTCTTTAGGTCCGGTGTGTAAAAGTGCTTCGTTAAAAAGCTTTGGGCATTCCGGGTTTACAGGTACTTATGCTTGGGTTGATCCTGAATATCAATTGGTTTATATTTTCTTATCCAATCGGGTGTATCCCGACGCTAAAAACAACAAAATCAGCGAGTTCAATATACGAACACGAATCCAACAAGTTGTTTATGATGCGATTATGAGATGATGTGCTGATGTATTAATGTGTTAATGCGTTAATGTGTTAATGTGTTAATGGGATAATGGGATGATGGGTTGATGGGTTAATGTGTTAATGTGATAATGGGTTGATGGGTTGATGTGTTAATGGGATAATGTGATAATGTGATAATGGGTTGATGAGTTGATGGGTTGATGGGTTAATGGGATGA
>JBFHQD010000213.1:0-5231 GCA_041592395.1 Bacteroidales bacterium
CGTTACAGGAGAAATATTGATATTATTTCCCGATTTTAGCCCACAACGTGCATACCACACTTTTTTATCCGGCGAAACCAATTGTTGCATTTCATCTTTCATATTATAGTCGAAATACGAATCGTAAACCGAAGTTAATCCATCGTTTAGCCGGCCAACAAAAGGCATAATGTCGGAGCTGAAAACTTTTTTATTATCTGATGAAATGACTTGTACCACTTTTACACCGCCATGCCAAGCCACCAAATAAACATCTCCCGGTTTTCTGAACATAAAATCAAAAAAATCGGCAGGAATTTCAATCGTAGTTGCCTGCTCGTCATTGTCGGTATTCGCCGGTTGTGCAAAAATAGAACCGATCAGAAAGAAACTGAATAGAATAAGTAAATGCTTCATATTTATTAATTTAAATCCAATAATTTACGGATTTGATTTGCTTTAAGAAATTATTTCTCAAAACTTAGGATTCCAAAAAACTATTTAATATTCCTCCGCTATCCTCTTTTTTGCTGTTAGAACCGCCTACAGAAAGTTGATTGATTAATTTGCTAATGGGCAAGGACTGTAACCAAACTTTACCCGTTCCCTGAAGTGTAGCAAGAAATAACCCTTCGCCACCGAATACCATCGATTTTAAACTTCCTGCTCGTTGAACACTGAAGTCGATACCTTCCTGAAAACCAACAACGCAGCCCGTATCTACACGTAGTGTTTCTCCATTCAATTCATGTTCAATTACGGTGCCTCCTGCATGAATAAATGCTTTGCCATCGCCCTGTAATTTTTGCAAAATAAAGCCTTCGCCGCCAAAAAAACCGGCCCCTAATTTTTGATTGAAATGCATACTGATTTTTGTTCCTAAAGCGGCACATAAAAAAGCATCACGCTGAACGATTACTTTACCACCCATAGCTAATAAATCGAGTGGAATAATTGTTCCGGGATAAGGCGCTGCAAAAGCAACATGACTCTTGCCCTGTCCTTGGTTGGTAAAGTGAGTGATAAAAATGGATTCGCCCGTAATTTTGCGCGATGCGGCCGATAATAATTTTCCAAACAAACCTTTTTCAGGTTCTGAACCATCGCCCATTTTTGCCATAAAATCAATGCCTTCTTTCATATAAAGCATAGCACCGGCTTCGGCAATTACGGTTTCTTGTGGATCTAATTCTATTTCAACATACTGGATGTCGTGACCTTCGATTTTGTAATCTACTTCGTGTGATTTCATATTTTTAAGATTAAATTATTTATATGATTTTTTATTTTTTTGTTCCTACAAAAAGAGCAATTATGAGTAGCGCGAATATTTTTAATACCTGAAGGAGCATTACGATTCCAAAAAACCCAAAAACATAGGGTACATACTTAATGATTTTGGTAAACGTATCTGCTCCGGGAATTAATACAGCATTATTTGGTAATTCGGGATCGTAATAAACAGTAACTTCTTTACCAACCGGATACTTTTGCAAGTCTTTTTTGATCTCCCTTAAACTGCTTGTACTTGTGCCTCCACTTGCTAAAGAAATTTTATTTCCTGTATACGATTTATTTTCAACAATAAATTGATAATTGATCTCCGCAGAATACATTGTTGTACCGTCGTCAACCGATTGATTTACCTCCGAGTTTGTTATTGTACCCATAGAAGTCGGCCACGATTCAGAAGCTTTTGCCTCTTCGGTCATAGGGACACTAAAGTGTATATTAATTTGCCAAGCGCTGATAATAAATGCCACACCCACAACTAATGTAATAATTGGAGAACTTTTTGAATTTGCCATACTGTTTTTATTTTTTTAGTTATTGCTGTGTTGTTTCTTCTGAAAGTTTAAATTCTATTTTTAGCGTTGCTCTGCCATTTGATAGTGTTTTTTCTACTTCATCAAATCCTTTAAAATAGATAATATCTGCTTCTGAAATTGTTACCTGACCGAATGCTGTAGGATAAGGCGATTTATAAATTATGCTTGTTTTATCGCTATCGCTAATGATATTGTCCTCAATGCAATGCACTGTATGCTGTATCCAATCCGTATTTGCGTTCGGGCCGCCGGCAAATAAATCAAAACTCAGATCGAGATAAACAGGACCATCTCCAATTTGTTTCAGTTCACACATGTTAAGTGCTTCTTCCGTTTTCATTATTTTAAATCGGGCATGGCCCTCATAAGCGCCTAACGAATAAATCGAAATGACTTTGGGTATATTATTTTGTGGAGCACCATAATTCGTAATCTTTCCTATTCCAGGAATATCCATAGCAAAAGGAATATCCAGCGGTTTTCCATCGGTTCCTGTCGGATTTTGTCCATTTCCACCACTTTGTATATAGGCTGTCCGATCAAAAAACTGCATTTTATCGCCTTCATCAAGAAAACGGATGGTCGCTTTTTCCCAAACCAATTCTACGTGGGCAAAACCGGGGGCGTGGTAGATGGCAAAAATATCATACAGTTTTTCACAACTAAATTTAATTTTCTGCTCTTTAAGTTCTATTTCTGAATTATCTGATAGTCGCTGTATTTCTATAAGGGTAAAAATATCCTGGAATTTTTCATTGGCTTCTTCATAATCGTCACAATTGTAGCTCTTATACTTTGCCTTAAATGTAAGTTTTCCACCTTGCTCTTCATAGCAGTAATCGGCTCCTGTGAATTCAATTTCTTTTGAGTTGGTTTCTAAAAATTTTCCTTTTTCGCATTTAAGCTTATACTTTGTTATACTATATTCATGTGCCTCACCATAAAGCTTTCCCATTTTCACAATAATATCTCCTATCTGTTTTCCGTCCGCTTTTGGCTTTTTATCATCTTCTGCTTTATAGGTTATGGTTTGATCGTTAATAATTGCACCGTCTGGCGAAGTATTGGAATATGTAATCTTCGATTTAATAATTTCACCCAAAACATCAGCATTAGCTCTTGGTACAGCAACCTTTAAAAAGAAAGGCCAATATCTATCTAAAAGCTCTTCTTCCGAAAGATTTCTATTCGAAAAGAATTTTATCTGATGCATCGGATTCATTGTTATAATAACATTTCTATTTGGATCGTCCAGTTGAAAAATAACACGGATATAGTATATTCCTGTTGTGTCATTTTCTAATGTCTCCCAGTCACCTATATTTTTCTGCTGAAACTTGATGTGCAAACGTATTCTTAAAATAAAATTGGTCGTCGAAGGGTTATATTCCTTCACAAATCGAACATTTGGATTTTCACCAAGTCTGGTAATTATTTCATCGCGACTTGCCGCAATCTGTTTCACAAGCATATCGCCAAAAACACCCTCTGCTGGGCCAAATTTATTTGTGATCTTCGTAGAAACGGCAATCTCTGCCTGCTGAGCCAGAATTGAACCAGACAAAAAGAAAAGTAAGATGGCAATAAAATTCTTCATTTTTATTGATTAAAAATTATTCGTTCTACTCGATTTTAGCAAGTAAATGCCAATATTATTTTGAGGAAACAGATTTGATTTATTCGTTGTTTGCCATTTAAAATCGAGTGTTTTTAAATCGGCGGAATTCATCGTTTCGCTATTGATATCGAGCAATGATCCATTTTCAATTATCAAATTATCGTTTGAACTTGATACTTCATTTGTCTGATCGTAGAGTGAATATCTAATGCTGAGACGATTGTTTTTATCAATATTCAGCACTTGCATTTTTCCTAGGCGGTAATTTGTTGTTACAAAAAATAGGATGTCGTTCTTTTTTATTTTAATTCCGTCCACATTATCGGCCTGTTCCAATAAATCTGGTCGTGAGTCGAGAAATTCATCCAATTTATTCCGGTCGAATGATTGATAAATTTGTTCTCGTCTTAACCAAATCGGATGAAAAAGCGTATCGTTTATTTTTGAAACGGTGTCAATTTCAACAGCTAATTTCGTTCGGGCTATTCCGTATCTTTTGTCCCCTTTTCCGTTGGTGTAAAAGTCTTCTTGTTTTAACACCAATCCTTTCCAAGCATATAAATCTTGATCGGCATCAATTTTATAATAATCGGCTTTTTTTCCAAGTATTTCTTTTGTGCCGGCTTCTTCAACGCCCATATATTGCGTTTTAATCCAGGAACCAATAATTTGATAATACTGAAAGTTTTCTTTGCATTTTATTCTTAAGTGATAAGGATCGTCGCTTATTCTATTTTCATCAATATCATAATAATAGCGATGATAGCCGGTCCATAAACGCTCAAAAATCTTTATTGGCTCAGGCAATGGTTTTCCTCCAAATTCGGCAAGCTGAAAGACCTCTTCAAAAGCCAGATCACCAAAATCGTCCCAATAATAAATCACTTTTTCTGCCATGTAAGGAACTTGTTTACTATACGCTGAATCCACCCCATTTATGGATGAAAATCCGGAAACTGTAGAATACTTCCATTTTTCATAGCTAATCTTGCCCGATTTCACTTGGTATGGTTTAAAGTCTTGAGCTTGGACTGAAACAGCAAGAATGACTAGGATGATTTGGACGTATAGTTTCATAATTTAGTGCTTAAATGGCATTTATTCTTTTAAAACAAAAACTATTTCCCTTTTCGCATTTTCAACATCTTTTGCATCATATCGTATGATTGACGCAATTCTTCTTCACTTGTATTTTTCATTTCAGGATCGCCTTCAAAAACCATTTTTTTCCATTCTTCGAAGGATAGATTTTGCATTTGTTCCATGCTTTTATTCATCTCTTCGTCTTCCTGTTGAAATTCGCTAAAATTCATGGGTTCTCCCATTTGTTCAATTGGAAAATCGGGCAATGCAAAATATTTTTCAGGCACAGAAACATTAAACTCAATGCTTGTGGCTTCTTTTATCGTTTTGATTCCCATTATATTGGCCTCCGTTTTCAGGCTTATACCTTTGTAAATCCATTGCTTTGTTCCCATAAGCTCCCAGATTTCGCAATTGTAAGACCGGTAGTTTTCATTCCCTATTTTCTTAGCACCCATGGCCTCCAGCGTACCTTTGCCCGCTTCTTGAACATCGGTATCGGTTTGCGCCAAAATATCCATGGCTGCATTTTGGCCAAGCGTAATTTTAGAGTGTTCAAAATCGACGATATACTGAACGCCCTTATCTAGTTTAATTAAGCTGTGTTTTGAGGTTGCTGTGGTTTTCTTTTTACCAAATATTTTAATTTCAGAAGCTTCGCTAGATTCTTCTTCTTTTAACTCAACAGTGCCCCAGTCTTTAAAATAAAGGCTTTCTGTTCC
>JBFHQD010000214.1:0-5153 GCA_041592395.1 Bacteroidales bacterium
AACATGAAAATAATCAAACGCCTTTTACCGGAGGAAAGAGTAAGAATAGTTTGAAATTTAAAGTGACTTACCGACTGAAAATGCTATTTTTGATTTTTAAGCGCGGGATGAAGCGAAAATGGAGGAAAGCGTAAGAAATATCTGTGTACATCTTTGCGCTAGTGTTTTAACAGAAAATAATAACAGAATTAAACAGAGTGATAATATAATCCTTCGTGTTACTTTGGGCAGTACTTAGCGAGACTTCGTGGTTAAAAAATTTTACCACAAAGGAACTCAAAGGCATATCACAAAGGCGCACAAAGTTGTACTGAGTAATGGCTTTTTGCCGCAATTAGTAGAAATAAAAAGCATAACGAAATATAAAAACAGCTTAAAATAATGGATAATTTAGCCTTTCAAAATTTTAAATTTTCTTTGTGCTCCTTTGTGCATAACTTGGTGCCCCTTGGTGGTTCAGCTTTTTATTGCTGCAAAAGCGCCCTTTAAAAGCGATGAAAAGCACCACAAAATTAGGCGGTTTTTAAAAGCTTCGCAAATTAACAATTTGATTTGGTGCGTTTTGGTGTATTCGTGTTTTCGTGGCTAGAAATAGGGTTAGATAAAATTATTGTTTTGCTTAATTAAATCAGTCATTTGCATCGAAGTAATTTAGAATATTGGTAGATAGAATGCAGAATTTTAAAAACATATTAATTACCGGAGGAGCCGGATTTATTGGTTCTCGATTGGCTTTACAGCTGATTGATAAAGGATACAATATTACGGTTTTAGATAATTTATCGCCTCAAATCCATGGTCAAGATCCTGAGAAATCAGCACTTTATTTATCCATAAAAGACCAAGTTCGTTTTATAAAGGGGACGGTTTTAAGTAAAGAAGATTGGCGAAAAGCATTAAAAAATCAAGAAGTAGTCGTTCATTTCGCCGCCGAAACAGGAACCGGTCAATCGATGTACGAAATCGAAAAGTACACGGATGTCAACATAAAGGGGACGTCCATATTCTTGGATCTGTTAAGCATTGAAAAGTATTCGGTTAAGAAACTAATTCTGGCTTCTTCACGCGCTGTTTATGGCGAAGGAAAATATGCTTGTCAAAAAGACGGAATCGTATTCCCATTGGCAAGAGTAGAAAAAGACTTAGATAAAAGCGATTACCAGATAAAATGCCCGCTTTGTGGTGAAAATGTGCAGCCCTTGCCAACCGATGAAAACAGTGTATTGCATCCCAGCTCTATTTATGGTATTACGAAACAAGTACAGGAGCAATTATTTTTAACGATCGGAAAATCACTGAATATACCAACGGTTATTTTCCGATATCAAAATGTATATGGCGCCGGTCAATCTTTGTCCAATCCCTATACGGGTATATTAGCCGTTTTTTCTACACGGATAAAAAATGGAAATGCCATTCATATTTTTGAAGACGGAAAAGAAAGTCGCGATTTTATATCTATCGATGATATTGTAAAGGCCACAATACTCGGAATTGAAAAAGAAGAAGCCAATAATGAGATTTTTAATGTGGGGTCGGGTAAAATGACCGATGTTTTGACGGTTGCCGAAACCTTAAAAAAGGCCTATCAAAGCAAAAGCAAAATAGTACTTTCCGGTCAGTATCGACTCGGTGATATTCGACACAATTATGCGGATACGAGAAAAATCAGGCAAAAATTGAATTTTGAACCTGAGATCGATTTCATAACGGGGATTAAAAAGTTTACGGATTGGGTAAACACACAAGAACGCAAAGCGGATTTGTTTGAAAATTCTATGTCTGAATTGAAAGAAAAAGGGTTGTTGAAATAGCATGGAACAAGATTTAAAGGGCAAAAAGATACTCTATATTGGGGTTAAGTTTTTTAACTATGAAATAGAGATCAAGAAAATGCTTGAATCGATGGGCGCCAAGGTGGATTTCTATAACGAACGTCCGAGCAACGGCTTTTTTATGCGTTTAATGATACGGATAAAACTAAAGAAGCTTATTTCTAAGAAGATAAATACCTATTATAGCCAATTATTAAAGGAAACTGAGCGCATAAATTACGACTATGTTTTTTTTGTTTCGCCTGAGACGATTCCCGAAAAACAAATGACTGACTTACGCGAAACACAAAGCAAAGCGGACTTTGTTTTATATATGTGGGACTCATTTAAGAATAAAAACACGGGCTACACTATCACGAAGTATTTTGATCGCATCTTTACTTTTGATGAAAATGATGCTGAAAAAAACAAGGATTTTGTTTTCTTGCCGCTTTATTATTTGCCCATTTACAATGTTAGCTCCGACAATAAAGAAAACCCCAAATACGATTATTTTCTAGCTTGCACCATGCATAGCGATCGCTATAAAGTGATAAAAAAGCTGAAAGCCCAAGTAGCGGCTAAAGGATTCTCTATGTATAGCTTTTTGTTTTTTCATAGCAAAGCTTTGTATTGGGGACGAAAAGTTTTAAATCCTAATTTTCTTTTTGCCAAGAAAAGCGAATTTGCATTTGACCCCATCTCGCAAAATGAGATTACCGAACGTATTGCGCAGTCAAAAGTGATTATCGATATTCAGCATCCGGAACAATCGGGATTAACAAACCGAACTTTTGAAGCTTTAGGAGCACATAAAAAATTAATAACGACGAATCCGAATATCAAAAGCTACGACTTTTATAATCCGCAAAATATTTACATTATCGATCGGAACAATCCGATTTTGGATGAGGAATTTTTGAACGGAGCCTATCAGAAACCAAGTGATCGGATTTATCAGAAATACACCTTAAAGAATTGGTTGCATGTTATTTTTAATTTGGAAGGTGCAATTGCTTGATTAACCGAAATAGTATGGATGAAAAACGCGAAATGCGCATTTATCCTTTTATAAAAGTAAACAGTTGAAAAAATAGATTAACCCCAAATGAAGCGTATTTTTGATTTTTTATTTAGCCTGATTTTAATACTTGTCTTGTCTCCATTACTGATTCCAATCGTAATTTTACTCTTACTCACCGGAGAGCATTATGTGTTTTTTAAACAACAAAGAGCGGGTTATAAAGGAAGGCATTTTGGTTTGTATAAATTCGCGACGATGCTGAAAGACAGTCCAAATCTGGGCTCAAAAGACACGGTGTTGCCCAATGATTTTCGGGTTTTGCCCATGGGAAAGTTTTTAAGGAAAAGCAAGATCAACGAAATTCCGCAATTATTGAATGTGCTCATTGGTGATATGTCTTTTGTCGGCCCACGTCCGCTTACGCTAAAGCACTTTAAGTATTATACAGCAGATCAACAACTTATTATAAGCCAGATGAAACCGGGGATAACCGGCATTGGATCGATTGTATTTAGGGATGAAGAGCGTATTTTAAAACAAAGCAAACTCCCTTGGGAACAGTGTGTACAAGAGGTAATTATGCCTTATAAAGCGGCTTTGGAGATTTGGTATTTTGATCATAAGTCGTTTTTAACAGATCTAAAGCTTCTTTTTATCACAGCCTGGGTTGTTTTTTTTAAAGAAAGTGAAATGGTCTATAAAACGTTCAAAGATTTGCCCAAACGAAATTTTTAAATTTGTAATTTTATTCATCTTTTTAAAAGTTTTGCCCATTTCATTTAAGTGGTTTAAAATTATTGATTACATTTGATCTATTATTCTAAAACATGACATTAATAAATCAACAGCCGGTCGTATTTTTTCGCGAAACGTTTTTTCAAGATAATAAAAAGAAATAAAAGGGCTTTTGATAGCATACAATTGATAAGAATATGATTAACGTAGAAAATTTCATTTCACAATATATAACGAATAGAAAAGAAAGCTTTTTTAAAGCCGACATTGAAAATAATCATGCGAATCTAGTTGATGCTATTGAGAATAAGTCAGTTATGGTTATTGGTGGTGCCGGTTCTATCGGGTCTTCTTTTATCAAAGCGCTATTAAAATACAAACCCGGCCGACTTTTTGTAATCGATTTTAACGAAAACGGATTGACAGAGCTTACGCGTGATTTGCGCAGCACTTTCGAATTGTTTATCCCGGATGATTATAAAACCTATCCTTTAAATTTCGACGATCCTATTTTTGATCGTATTTTGGAAAAAGAAGGTCCCTTTGATATCATCGCTAATTTTGCCGCTCATAAACATGTGCGAAGCGAAAAAGATGCCTATTCCATTGCTGCTTTATTAGATAATAATGTGATAAAGGCGGAAAAATTTCTTGCCAAATTAATATTGAGTCCACCCAAACATTTCTTTGGTGTTTCGAGCGATAAATCGGCAAATCCGGTTAATGTACTCGGTGCCAGCAAGAAGATTATGGAGGAAATGATTTTGGGTTATTCCAATTATTTTCCGGTGACCTTGGCGCGTTTTGCAAATGTTGCCTTTTCAAACGGTAGTTTGCTTGCCGGATTTGTAGATCGTTTAGCAAAAAGACACCCTTTTTCGGCACCTCTCGATGTAAAACGGTATTTTGTTTCTCCTGAGGAATCCGGACAAATCTGTCTTTTGGCTTGTATTTTGGGGAATTCCGGTGAAATATTCTTTCCAAAATTAGAACCGGAACAAATGATGACGTTCTCAGATATTGGCGATAAATTATTGGAAGCTTTGGGTTATACCCCTCATTATTGTCAGTCGGAAGAAGAAGCCAAAGAATTTGCACTTCATATGGATGCCGCTTCTAAAGAATATCCTGTTTTTTATTGGAATTCGGATACTTCGGGAGAAAAATCCTTTGAGGAATTTTATATCGAAAAAGAAGAAGTCGATTTTACAAAATACCAAGCCTTGGGTGTTGTTAAAAATGCACAAAGGCGCGAATTAAACGAAATCCATCATCAAACAAATTTGCTTCAGGGGATTTTGAATAAACCCAATGTGAGTAAAAGCGAAATCATTGCGGTATTGCAAAAATTATTGCCGACTTTTCATCATATCGAGACCGGAAAAAATCTGGATCAGAAAATGTAATTCATTACGGCGCTTATTTTAGTTTGAATTATCCTTAAAACTTACTAATATTGTTATTCTAAAAATGGGAAGTGTGTTTTCTTCTGCAAGAACGAAGAATTAGGTAATGGTTTGGCATAAATAGCTAATTTAAAATTGTTTCAGCTATTACATTAAGTGCCTCAGAGAAGACAC
>JBFHQD010000215.1:0-5101 GCA_041592395.1 Bacteroidales bacterium
AAAGCGGGATATACACGGTATATTCCTTATGTGGAACATAATTTAGCAATAGCAAACGATAGTCTTGGTAATATTGATTTAAGTCGAACGCTTTATGAATCGGCTATCCGAAAACATGAAATAGCGCAGAACTATAACGAAGTAGCTCTTACGTGTATAAGTTTTTGCGATTTCTTGTACCGACAAAAGAATTTTAATATTGGCCTAAAAATTGCAAAAAAAGCGAGCGAAAATGCAATTAAAGCAAATGCAATTGAACTTCAAATTGAAGCTTTAAAATATTTAGCAAAGTATAATGCGGCCTTAGGAAATGATCATGACGCTTATCTACTCCTAGAAAAGTACGAGTTTAAGAAGGATAGCCTATTGGCCGAAAATAATATGAAACAAATCCTCGAACTTCAAACCAAATATAAAACGGCACAACAGGAAAAACAATTATTAAAACAGACGGTTGAGCTGGATAAGAAAGTGAAAGCGATACAATTGCAAATTACCTTTATCATACTTCTTTTTCTTTTGATTTTATGGATTATCTGGAGGTTTAGACTTAGAAGACAGCAGCAAAAGATTATTACGGATTTAGAGATGAATAAAGAGCGAAACCGTATTGCTATGGATTTGCACGACCATGTGGGAGCCGAACTCACTTTGGTAAGCTCGAAAATAGATGTGCATGCTTATAAGGAAAAAAGGACCAATAAAATTGAGGAATTACAAAATATAGCAAAGCAAATAAGGAATGTAAATGCCATCCTACGCGAAACGGTTTGGTCTATTCAAAATGAAACGATTACGGTGCAAGAACTGCTTGACAGAGTTGAAACCTACGCTCAAAATTTATTTCATGGAGAACTAAATTATTCGGGCATTAGCAATTCTCTTGAGTATCAATTATCGCCTCAGGTGGCATTAAATTTATATCGCATATGTCAGGAAGCTTGTACAAATTGTTTTAAATATGCCGAAGCTTCTGCTTTAAATTTGGCGATTACCATAAATAAGCATCACCTAAAACTCGTTCTGAAAGACAACGGAAAAGGCTTTGACCAGAGCATTAAGAGCTCCGGTTATGGTTTGAGAAATATGAAACAACGCGTAGCAAAAATAAATGGCAAACTGGATATTTCAAGTGCAATAGGTCATGGTGTGGAAATTCGTGTCGATATTTTATTGAGTTAAAAATAGCTTTCGATTTGTGAGATATTCATTATGATGCCTATTTATTTCTGATATTTAGTCAGTTATCAATCCATAGAGGCAGCGAAATCTTACTTCTTGTACTTACTTTCAATTCTAATGGAATAATGGCATCTTTTATTGATTCACTACTTACATCTCTTCCGGTGCCATAATTAATTTGTCCGTGTGGATTTTTATTGGCGTTAATAACAATTATTATTCGGCTTTCTTTGGCCATTTTTTTGCAAATAATGCTTGTATTGTCAAAGGGGATTGTTGTTAGTTTATCAGGTGTTAGTAATTCTCTTTGTTCTTTGTTTTTCGCATAGCTCGCTCTACCAATATAATTACTCAAGTGAAAATATTTTCCATCAGCCCTTAATTCATATAAATTTACCGCAAAGTCAAAGTCTTTTTTATTGATGCTGATTTTTAATTCACCAGTAAAAGAGCCACTTATTACCGTTTCTTTTTTTAGGCGTTCACTGATAAAAACAAGTCCATCATTTAAATTTAGACTGTCTTTAATAATTGGCCAAGGGTAATAGTCGGCGTTGTTCGTTTTTGTTCTGTCGGCTAAATTGATATTGAGTTTTGTAAAACCATCTTCTTTGGGATTTTCACTAACTAAGGTATAATAAGCATCTATTTTATGATCGCTCAAATAAAAAACCAGCGAATCATTACTCATTTCTGAAAGGCTGGGTTTATTTAACCAGGTATTCTCTCCCATGACTTGAAAGTTTACTTTGTTTTTAAGAATAGACGGTTTTTCTTTTCCTTTCAATACATAATCAAACCAATCAAACACCAAACCTTCTCGTATATTTATAGTGGCTACCGGATCAATTGGATAGCCACGCAAATTGGCACTAGATCTCGATTGGGCTCCCCAATGGTCGTAAGGACCAATAAGTAAATAATGCTCGGCTTTTGGATTGTATTTTAAATGTTCCAAATAATAATACATGGCTCCCCTTTGTCCATCGTCATAATATCCGGTAGTAGTGAGAATAGGAATGTTAATAGGAGCGAAATCTTCTTTATACGGAATCATGCTTTGCCAATAACTATCGTAGGAGGGATGTCTAATCCATTCTTGAAAAATAGGACGAGGAGTTCCATCGATACTGTCCATTTTATTAAAGGCTTTGCCGGATTCAAACCAAGCCTTTTCGAGATTGTTCCATCTGTCAGGATCGAAATTTGCCGCATTATCTAAGAATTTATTATTCGTTACGTAAGGAATCCATTTGTAGGGGAAATTGAAAAAAATATTATTCGTCATGGGGACATCAATTCCCGGAGCAGCCGAAACGGAAGGTATAATTGTTTTCAGCGCAGGATGTACTTTCTCTTTCATCGAAGCCCATTGTGCAAAACCATTATAACTTCCGCCGTACATGCCTACTTTAGCGTTACTCCATTCTTGTTTACTAATCCAGTCAATAACAGCATAAACATCTTTATACTCGTATTTATAGGGTTCGATGGCATTTTTGCTCAATCGTTTCCCTCTTGAAGTGGCCACAACGCCTACATATCCTTTTGATGCGGCTAATAGCGCCTGATCTTTATTTGATGCATCTGCATAAATCGTAAAAAGTAAAACCGCCGGCATGGGCACTGCATTTCTTTTTCTTACAGTAATAACAGAAATTTCAGCGCCGTCTCTTGGCGATATTATAACTTCTTCTTTGCTGCTGTATCTTCGGCTATTATCAAGCTTAATCTCTTTTAAAGCCAAGGGTTCGGTTACCGAATAAATATGATATAAAAAATAGGATTGTAAGAGCTGTAAGGCTTCAGCAAAAGATAGCGCCGTTTCGGAAACGTTTGTATAATCAGTCTTAAAACGATGCTTAAATTGAGCTACAGCGTCGTAAGTAGTGAAAATATAATTCGCTGTGTAGGCATCTTCATCATCGCAATTCTTTAAATAATTTCTAAAAAGAGATGGGTATGCATCTTTAAAATCGACCGCTGATTTGAATTGCGCTATTTTTGCTTTTGAAAAGAGTTCATATTGAATATAGGCGGGATGCTTAGAGCTATTCTTCGACGATTTTCTCAATAAATCAATCGTTTTTATCGAAGCTTTATAATGGCCGGCTAAAAGCTCAATCTTGAAGAGGTCTTCCTTCTCAATTTTCAGGTTTTGCAATTTACTTTGATGCAAATAAGCTTTAGCCAAATTTTCCATTTCTATGGCCAATGTTGTTGAGTCCGACAATCCAATTTTGTTAAATTTAAGTGCTTGACCAAAAGAACTTAGATGGATGAAAACGAGAAATAATACGATGTGTAATTTTTTCATGTTTTTATTTTTATAAAGTTATTTGCAACAATAAATCGTTTTGCTAATTGGGCGTGGAATACTTAATCAATTCGTTTATATAAATTCCTTCCCCGTCATTTTGTATATGTTTTATATAGGTTTTAAGTGCGGGCGCATACCACCAAATATCTTCCAATTTGCCATCAAATCCTCTAGAATTCGTAATTCTACCTTTGTACACTATTTTATAGGCCATAAATTTTCCTGCGGCAACAGTTTCCTCATTATACGAAACGATTTCAACATCTTGACTGGTTTTCCCGGTTGTGCCTTCATTATTTTTCCATTCCATCTCGTATTTCCACTTTTTGCCTACCTTTAATGGCCAGTCGTAGCGAGGCGTTTCGCTTGGTTTCTCATTTAAGACGGTAGTAATTGCAAGGGTATCTCGTCCATAATAAAAACCTAAGGCATTTTTGTATTTCACAACCTCTTGATAATCTTCTCCTTGAGCGCGTATCTCACCGTCAACAGAGCGTTGCCATTTCCATGTCCATTTTTCTCCAATTTTATAATCATTTAAGGTGGGTTTTTCAGTTGACCTATCCATTGCGGTGGTTTTAGGAGTAGAAGAACAAGCACTGAATATCACGAGTGCAGCTACATACATCAGGGCTTTATTTAGTAGGGTACTATAGGTTTGTTTTTTGAGCAGGTGCTCTCCAAATGGTTTTGTTATTGTATTAGTTTTCATGATTGGGTTTATTTTATTTTTTCTATTTTATGCGACAAAGGAACGAAATGCGTTTTGTTGCCGAAAGAAAAAGTACAGGAGCGTAAATTAATAAGGATAAACGTTTTAAAAAAAGAAAAAATGCACAAAAACATGTTCCTTTATAAACTATTCCAATTTTTAAATTTAGCAGATTGACGACTTGAAACTTCTAGTTTTTCTCCGCTTGTCAATACAAGGCTTAATTTATTTTTAAAATGAGGATAGATTTCCTTTATATAACTCGTATTGACTATCTGACTGCGGTTAATTCGAAAGAAAATATTAGGATCTAATTTTTCTTCTATCAGATTTAATGATCTTTTAATCATGGCATTTTCGTTACCAAAATACAGACGCGCATAGTTATCTAAAGACTGAATGAGTCTAATATCAGTTAAGGGAATAAAATGACACTGCTCTCCGTCCTTGATGAATATTTTATAGTTCATAGGCAAAGGATCTCTCTTTACTTTCGTTTTAGAAAGTTCCGCCTTTATCTTTTCAATGGTGATAGCAAAACGCTCATCTCTTAAGGGTTTTACCAGATAATCTAAGGCGTTTACTTCAAAAGCTTTTACTGCATATTGATCGTAAGCGGTGGTAAATACCACTTCGGGAACGATGGTTAGTTCTTCCAATAAATCAAATCCTGATTTTTCGGGCATATGGATGTCTAAAAAAATCAGATCGGGATGTTCTTTTTCTATCAAGACAATGGCGTCATCTACATTTGCGGCTTCTCCAAGTACAAGAAATTCAGGGTAATTCGAGAGAGCTCTTTTCACTTCTTCACGTGCTAAGCGTTCATCATCAATAATGATAGTTTTGTACGTATTCATTTATTGCGAATTGGAATTATTAAAGTA